>NZ_JBXFWM010000006.1:0-123497 GCF_056856655.1 Stenotrophomonas sp. STEN033 | reverse complement strand
CCCCCGCCGCCCGCCCCCGCCCCGCCCTCCCCCCGCCCCCCCCCCCCCCCCCCCCCACCCGGCCGCCCCCCCCCCCCCCCCCCCCCCCCCCCCCACCCCCCCCCCCCCCCCCCGCCCCCCCCCCCCCCCCCCCCCCCCCCCCGCCGCGGGGGCCGCCCCCGCCCGGCCCCCCGCCGCGCCGGCCCCCCCCGCCCCCCCCCCCCGCCCCCGGGGCCCGGGGGCTCGGGCCGCGCCGCGGGCGCGGGTCCCGACGCCGCGCGGGGCCCGGCCCCCCCCCCCCCCCCCCCGGGCCCCCCCCCCCTGGCGCCCCCCCCCCAGCCCCCCCCCCCCCGGCGCCGCCCCCCCCCCCCCCCCCACTACCGGTGATGCCACCTGCACGCCTCGGCGTGTAGGATCGGCCCCATGGCAGGCGCACTCTCCCGCATCGATCGCATTCCCAGGCTCAGCCGGCTCGGCTGGCTGATGGGTTTGTATGCGGAAAACCATGATCATCTGATGCGCCTGTTCGCGCCGGATCGGCTGCATGTCGGCAGCCACCTTTCCAGCATCGGCGATGGTCTGGACCTGCGCCTGGATGTGATCGAATGCCACCGCTACACGGTGGAGCTGCGCCTGACCTATGACCTGTGCGATCCGGTCACCGGTGAGCCGGATCCATCGGCGTTCGTGCGTCTTTACCGTGATGCACGCCAGGCCGAGACCACGCATTGCTATGTGGGCCGGCGCTGGCAGGACGTGATGGGCATGTATCCACCGCCGGAAGCGCTGATCAGCCACCGCATGCGCATGAATACCTTCCTTGGGAAATGGCTGGAATACCTGGCTGAACGCGGTCACAGCATTGCCACGCTGCGCCGTGTCGACGAGACCGTCGTGCCTATGCGACGCATGGATGTACAGCCGAGCTGAGGCGCGGCGCGCGCATCGGGCATACTGCACGCCCCTCTGGTTCCGGTTGTCGCTATGCCGTATACCCCGATTATGGCCACGCTCGGCTATGTGCTGTCTGCCGACGGCAGCAAGGCCTTGATGATTCACCGCAATACCCGTCCCGGTGACATGCACCTGGGCAAGTACAACGGGCTGGGCGGCAAGATGGAAGCCGACGAGGACATCCTCGCCTGCATGCATCGTGAAATCCTTGAAGAGGCGGGTATCGAATGCGGCACGACGCGCTTGCGCGGCAGCATCAGCTGGCCCGGTTTCGGCAAGAATGGTGAGGACTGGTTTGCCTTCATCTTCGTCATCGACGACTACACCGGCACGCCGATGGAGGTTAATCGGGAAGGCACGCTGGAATGGGTGGCGTTGGATCAGCTGGAATCCTTGCCGCTATGGGAGGGCGACCGCCACTTCCTGCCGTTGGTATTTGACGATGACCCGCGCCCGTTCCACGGCGTGATGCCTTACCGCGATGGGCGCATGCAGTCCTGGAGCTATACCCGGCTGTAGGCGCTCATCGACGCTGGGCGAGCAGTATGTGGAAGTGCTTCCGCAGCTGCCGGCCATCGTTGCTGGTGCCGGTTTCCTGATGGCTGTGCCAAGACGGGCGAGTGAATCGTCCGGACGCGTGCAGGGCCTGTTGGAACTCGTCGCGGCTGTACAGATGGAAGCCATGTGCAGTGAAAGGCAATGTGCGCATAAATATAGGGTCGCCGAAAGCGAGGCATAGCCTGCCGCCCGGGCGCAGCACGCGCGCAAATTCGCCCAGTACCGGCAGCAGGACGGGCCAGAAGTAGCTGGTGTTGACCGCCAGCACGGCGTCGACAGTGGCATCGTCCTGCGCAAGCGCATTGGCATCACCGAGCTGCAAGGCCGCTCGGTCGGCCAAACCTGCCGCGATGAGCCTGGCATTGCCCGCATGGACCATTTCCAGCGACAGTTCGATGCCGAGGTAGCGGCTGCCCGGCGCTTCCAGCAGCGCCGGCGCGAAGGCCGCGTTGCCGGGGCCGATCTCCAGCACGAACTCTTCCGGCCGTACCGCCAGCGCATCGATGGCAGCGTGGTTGAGCCCAGCGTTGCTGCGGTTCATCGAGTCGGCGACGGCAGGCGCGGCATCGCCATGGGGCTGCCGCAATTGCGCGGCCAGGGTTGGGGTATCCAGCATCTCGTCTGTGTCCATGTGGGTGGTTGAGACGTGGCGATGGCTGGGTCCTGCGGCACCTTAGCGATCCTGGCGATCTTTGGGAACCTCACGTCCGAGCGGCTTGGCGCGGGTACTGTCCATCGTTCAGGCGCGCGCGGTACCCTGTTGCGGTCCATGCACCGCGAGTTCCCATGAAACGCCATTTCTCGATGCTCCGTGAGTTCCAGCTTGCGGATTGGTTCACCCTCGGCAACGCGTTCTGCGGCACCGGTGCGGTGTTCGCGGCAATGCGCTTCCTGCAGGACGGTCAGCGCGGCTTCCTGATGTTTGGCATGGCCTTGATCCCGCTGGCGTTCATTTTTGATGCGCTGGATGGCCGGGTGGCGCGTTGGCGGCAATCCTCGTCAACCTTGGGGCGCGAGCTGGACTCGCTGGCAGACATCATTTCCTTCGGCGTGGCGCCAGCGGCGCTGGCCTATGCCTGTGGCATGCAGGGTGGCTGGGATTGGCTGGTGCTCAGCTATTTCGTCTGCTGCGGCGTCAGCCGTCTGGCGCGCTACAACGTGACTGCCGAAGAGATTGCCGGCGAATCGGACAAGGTGCCGTATTTTGAAGGTACGCCGATCCCTACCAGCCTGGCGCTGGTGATCGTGTTGGCGCTGGCGGCGCATTTCAACGCGATCGGCCCTCTGCTATGGGGTGGCAGCTGGCAGCTGGGTCCGTGGCAGCTGCATCCGCTGGTCCTGTTGTTCGCGCTGTCGGGCTCTTTGATGATCAGCAAGACGCTGCGGATTCCCAAGCCCTGACGCCGGTAGCCCGGTCGCATTGCTATCATCAGCGGGTATCCCGGGAGTAAGGCAATGGCGGCGCCAGGCAGCAACGACAACGCGGATTTTGAAGCCAGCATGCGCGGCTACTGGGACGCATGGTCACAGGCCATGCAAGGCCCGGGTGCAGCCGCAGGCAGCGATTTTCCCTGGCGTGAAAGCATTGCCCAGTGGACCCGGCTGGTCAGCACGGACACCCCTGCGGAAGTACAGGCGCTGGGCGCGCGCTTCCAACATCAGGCTGGCGACTGGCTGGGCATGATGCAGCAGGTCGCCGCGCGCTTTGCCGGCAAGGACACCTCGGCGGCGGAAGTTGCCGGCGCTTGGCGTGAAGCCGTGCAGGCGGGGCAGGGCGATGATCTGCTGCAGTGGATGTTGGGCGCTGCACGCGGAGGCAATGCACTGAATGATCAACCCTGGTTGCGCGAGTTCGCCAAGGCCGCGCAAAGCGGCTTTGGCGGTGGTGATTGGTTGAACGCACCGGCATTTGGCCCGGCTCGCGAGCACCAGGCGCGCTGGCAGGCTTTGCTGAAGATCCAGCAGGAATACCAGGCGCGTGCCGAAGCTTATGTGGATACGATCCGCAGCGTTCTGGACGATGCCTTCAAGCGCTTCGAGGCCAAGCTGGCCGAGCACGAAGTTCCCGGCAGCCAGCTGACCAGTGCGCGTGCGATGTTCGATCTATGGATCGATGCCGCTGAGGAGGCCTATGCAAAGGTGGCGCTCTCCGAAGATTTCCAACGCATCTACGGCGAGTTGGCCAATGCCCAGATGCGTTTGCGCGCCGCCTCGCAGAGCGAGCTGGAACGAGCCTGCGATGCGATGGGTGTGCCAACCCGTACTGAAATGGATGCGGCACATCGGCGCATCGCCGAGCTCGAACGGCAGGTGCGGCGTTTGATTGCTGCTACTCAGCAGGTTGGCCCTTCCGCGCCAGCGGCCAAGTCAGCGGCGCCGTCGACGGCCAAACCAGCTGCCAAACCGATGAAGCGCGCTCCGCAGCCGGCGGCAACAAAGGCCTCAAAACCGGTTATCGAGAACGCTGCCGGAAAATCTGCCAGGAAGCCTGCGGCCAAGACGTCGGTAGCGAAGAAGGTTGTGGTGAAGAAGGTCGCAGCCAGGAAGTCCGTGGCCGCTGCCAGCTCGAAAGCAGCGCCGGCACGGCGCAGGAGCGCCAAGTGAAGGGTCCGCTGGGTTTTGGCAATGACGACCTGCTGCAGGAGGCCCTGCAATGGCAGCGCAAGCTGGTCGATGGCTTGAAGCTGCTACCGGGCGTTGAAGACGTGGACTATGGCGTCACCGAGCGCCAGGAAGTGTGGAGTGACGGCAAGGTGAAGCTGTATCGCTTCGTCAGCGATAAAGCCGATACCCGCAAACCGCCGCTGTTGATTGTCTATGCCCTGGTCAACCGGCCTTACATGGTCGACCTGCAGGATGGCCGTTCGTTGGTACAGAAACTGCTGGCGCTCGGCCAGGATGTATATGTGCTGGACTGGGGTTACCCGGATCGTTCGGAGCGCTTCCTGACCCTGGAAGACTATCTGCTGCGCTATATAGACGGTGCGGTCGATCACCTGCGTTCGCAGCGTGAGGGGGCGCCAGTCAACCTGCTTGGCATCTGCCAGGGTGGCGTATTCGCGCTGTGCTACAGCGCCCTGCGTCCCCACAAGGTGCAGAACCTGATCAGCATGGTCACGCCAGTCGACTTCCACACCGCGGACAACATGCTCTCGCACTGGGCCCGGCACGTGGATGTGGATCTGTTCGTCGATACCCTGGGCAATATCCCCGCCGATCTGATGAACGCCAGCTACCTGATGCTCAAGCCATTCCGCTTGAACGTGCAGAAGTATGTGGGTTTGATGGATATCCTCGACGACAAACAGGCGCTCGAAGACTTCCTGCGCATGGAGAAGTGGATCTTCGATTCACCCGATCTGGCCGGCGAGACGTTCCGGGAATTCGTCAAACAGTTCTATCAAGCCAATGGCCTGATCAACGGCAGCATCCGCATCGGTAACGAGGCCGTGGATCTGGCGCAGGTGCAGATGCCAATCCTGAACATCTATGCCGAGCAGGACCACCTGGTGCCGCCGGCTGCATCCAAGGCGATGCGGGCGCAGGTCGGCAGCAAGGACTACACCGAGCTGGGGTTTCGCGGTGGCCACATCGGCATCTATGTGTCGGGGCGCGCCCAGCGCGAGGTGCCTGGTGCCATCGATGACTGGTTGAGTGAGCGCGCATGAAGCTGATCCGTAATTTCCTGATGGCTGCAAGCCTCGCCGTGGTCATGCTGCCGGCAGATGCTGCGCCCAGTGCGGCAACCCAACGCGAGATCAACGGCCTGATGCAGGCGCTGGAAAACTCCGGCTGCCGCTTTCAGCGCAATGGCAGCTGGTATGACGCCGTGGCTGCACGCGGTCATCTGCAGCGGAAATATGACTACCTGCTCAAGCGTGACCTGGTGGACAGCAGCGAGCAGTTCATCGAGCGCGCGGCCAGTCGCAGCAGCATGAGCGGCAAGGCCTACAAGGTGTCCTGCAACGGCGTGCCGGAGCAGGATGCCTCGGCGTGGTTCCTGCAGCAGCTGCGGCGCCTGCGTGCGCCGGCCGGCTGACATGCACGTGCCACATACCACAACCGCGCTGCGAACCTGAGCCAGGTGCAGCTCGCAATGGTGCCAATGTGGCTGCGCATACTGGGCGGCGTGTGGACCTCGCCCAATACCTTGGTCGGTTTGATCGGCGGTGCGCTGGGTAGCATTGCCGGTGCGCGTCCGTATTGGAGCCACAGGGAGTGCGCGTTGGTGTTCCGACGGTGGCCATGGGGGCCCGGTGGTGCGATCACCTTCGGCATGGTGATTCTGCACACTGGCGACGATCTGGACGGCCTGTGCCTGACCTACGAGCATCGCGCGGGCCGTTGCCTGCATCCGCGCGTGCGCCTGGGCGACCATGAACGTGCGCATGTTTTCCAGTATCTGGTGCTGGGTCCGCTGTTCCTACCGGTTTACCTGTTGTGTGGCGGTGTCAGTGTGCGTAATCCGTTCGAGCGCGCGGCGGATCATTACGCCATGCATGGCCACGGTTGGTGGCCTGGAAGTGGCTGAGGAAGGACGACATTCATGTCCGCGGCAAGCGCTGACATCAAATGACAACCTTTCGTGTACATCTCTGTAACGCGCCACCACGTATCGTTGCACCTGTTACAGATCCAACAGGAGCACGAACCACCATGGCAGTTGTTCTTTATATCGGTGGCAGCAAGGATGGCGATAAGGGTGTGTTGCCGTACGGCTTCAGCAAAACCCGCGCAGATACCGAGCATGGCCCGGAAATTTACGTAGAACGGACGATGAACGTCTCCGGCAGGGGCTCAATGCGGGTCATGGTGCTGGAAGACCTGCGTGATGACATCGCCAGCCAACGGCTGTATCAGCATCTGGCCTGAGTATTCAGGCGTGCGCGCCGCCGGGCGGCAGGTCCGGCGCGTGCTGTCAACGGCTTTCGCCCAGGCCCGCGCATTGCCAGAATGGCAGCTTCCGTCACCGTGGCTACCGCACCGGCAATGCAAGACATCAAGCTCGCGCAGCAGATCGCGCAGACAATCGCCGACGAGATCGGCGCACAAGCCACTCAGACCAAGGCGGCCATCGCGCTGCTGGATGAGGGCGCCAGCGTTCCGTTCATCGCCCGCTACCGCAAGGAAGTGACTGGCGGCCTGGACGATACCCAGTTGCGTAATCTCGAAAGTCGTTTGACCTACCTGCGCGAACTCGAAGATCGTCGCCGCGCCGTGCTGTCCAGCATCGATGAACAAGGCAAGCTGACCGATGTGCTGCGTGAGCAGATCATGGGCGCCGACACCAAGTCGCGTCTGGAAGACCTGTATCTGCCCTATAAGCAGAAGCGTCGGACCCGTGCGCAGATCGCCCGCGAAGCGGGGTTGGAGCCGCTGGCCGATGGCCTGCTCGGCGATCCCATGTTGGACCCACAGGTCTTCGCCGCCGGTTTTGTAAATGCGGAAAAGGGCGTTGCTGATACCAAGGCCGCACTGGAAGGTGCACGCGCCATCCTGATGGAGCGCTGGGGTGAAGACGCTGCATTGGTTGGCGAATTGCGCAACTGGCTGGCAGGGAACGGCATCATCCGCGCCCGCGTTGCCGAAGGCAAGGAGGCCGAAGGCGCCAAATACCGTGACTATTTCGATCATGCCGAGGCATTGGCGAAGATTCCTTCGCACCGCCTGCTGGCCTTGTTCCGTGCGCGCCGCGAAGAGTTCATCTTCCTCGAACTGGACCCGGGCAGCGACGCCGAGGCCGGCCACCAGTATGCGGAAGGTCGGGTGGCGCTCAACGCAGGCATCGCCAACAAGGAGCGACCGGCCGATCGCTGGTTGTTGGACGCCTGCCGCCTGACCTGGCGCGCCAAACTGCATATGCACCTGCTGCTGGACCTGTTCAACCAGGCCCGCGAAAAAGCCGAGGCTGAGGCGATTGCGGTGTTCGGCGACAACCTGAAGGATCTGATGCTGGCAGCGCCGGCCGGTCCCAAGGCGGTGCTTGGACTGGATCCGGGCATCCGCACCGGCTGCAAGATCGCCGTCGTCGATGCCACCGGCAAGCTGCTGGCCACCGATACGGTGTACCCGCATGAGCCGCGCCGGCAGTGGGAGCCGTCACTGCAGACGATCAAGCAGCTGTGCATCAAGCACAACGTCGAATTGATCGCGATCGGCAACGGGACTGCAAGCCGCGAGACCGACAAGCTGGCAGGCGAGGCAATCGCCGCCTGTGCCAATCCCAAGCTGCAGAAGGTGGTGGTGAGCGAGGCCGGTGCCTCGGTGTATTCGGCCTCCGAGTTTGCCGCCAAGGAATTCCCGGGCCTGGATGTCTCGCTGCGTGGTGCAGTGTCGATTGCGCGCCGCCTGCAGGATCCACTGGCCGAACTGGTCAAGATCGAGCCCAAGGCCATTGGTGTTGGCCAGTACCAGCACGACGTCGACCAGTTCCGTCTGGCCAAGGCGCTGGATGCGCGTGTCGAGGACTGCGTCAATGCCGTCGGCGTGTTCGTCAACACCGCCTCGGCCGCGCTGTTGACGCGCGTATCGGGTTTGTCATCGACGGTTGCCGAGAATATTGTCCGTCACCGCGATGAGAATGGCCCGTTCAAGCGCCGCAAGGACCTGCTGAAAGTGCCGCGCCTGGGCGACAAGACCTTTGAACAATGCGCCGGCTTCCTGCGGATTGCAGATGGCGACGAGCCGCTTGATGCCTCTGCGGTTCACCCGGAAGCGTATCCCGTGGTCGAGCGCATCGTCGCTGCCGCTGCCAAGCCGATCAAGGCGCTGTTGGGCGACGGCAGTTACCTGCGCAGCCTGAAGGCCGAACAGTTCACCGACGACAAGTTTGGTGTGCCGACCGTGCGTGACATCCTCAATGAATTGGAAAAGCCAGGCCGCGATCCGCGCCCCGAGTTCAAGGCCGCGCGTTTTGCCGAGGGCATCGAGGACATCAAGGACCTGCGCGAAGGCATGATCCTGGAGGGCGTTGTCAGTAACGTTGCCGCGTTCGGTGCCTTCGTCGATATCGGTGTGCACCAAGACGGCCTGATCCATATCTCCGCCTTGTCCGATACCTTCGTCAAGGATCCACGCGACGTGGTCAAGGCGGGCGATATCGTGAAGGTCAAAGTGCTGGAGGTGGACGTCGCACGCAAGCGCATCGCCTTGACCAGACGCCTTGAAGATACGCCCGCCCCGGCCAAAAGAACCGAGCGCGATGAGCGCGGCGCAGGGCAGGGGCGTGCTGCTGGCGGCGGGCGCGATCGGGATCAGCGCGGTCAGCGCAATCCAGGCAATGGCGATGGCCGACCGGCAGTGTCTGCGGCGCCGGCCAACAATGCACTGGCCGATGCATTCGCAAGGGCAAAACGCGGCAGCTGAGTCAGCTGCCGCAGAGCTCCATCAATCCCGTGGGAGCGGCGTAAGCCGCGAAGCTAGCAATGTGGAGGTTCAGCGCATCAGTGCCGATCGATGATCCATCTGCTTCGCGGCTTACGCCGCTCCCACAACCTGGAATCTCAAGCCGGAGCAAGCGCACGCTGCAGCGCTTGGCTCAGATCGCTGCCGGTGTAAGGCTTGGAGAGCTTCACGCCGGCATCGAACACTGCAGGCAGCTGATCGATTTCCATCCCGGTGGCTACCAGGAATGGAATCCCACGCTGCCGCAGACACTCGGCAACCGGGCTGCTGTTCTCGTTGCATGCCAGCCAATAGTCCAGGAACACGAGCTGGGGCTGCAGCTCATCGATCATCTGCAAGGCAGCACTGACCGTGGCAGCGACGCCGCCCACCAGCATGCCTTCCATCTCCAGCTGCATCTGCAGCAGCATGGCATTCAACTCGTCGTTCTCCACGACCAGCACCCTCGTACCTTCGAGCGAGCCCATCGTTCTCCCCTGTATCTGGATCGGTCGAAGTATAGCCAGTCGCCGAAACAGGTATTACACAAATATTTTCCACCAAGGCCTGCCCAATTGGACAAAGCTTCGCTATAATTCCGCTCCTGCCAGCCGAAGTGGCGGAATCGGTAGACGCAGCGGATTCAAAATCCGCCGCCCTTAAAAGCGTGGGGGTTCGAGTCCCCCCTTCGGCACCAGAGAAAACAGGCACCTTCGGTGCCTTTTTCTTTGCCTGAAATTTGGCCGGCAGTTCCAATTGCGACGTGCTGTCCAGTAGTGCCGAGCCATGCTCGGCAAGGGCTCTCCCGGCGATGCCTCGATCTGCAGCATCGATGTGGGAGTGGCGTAAGCCGCGAAGCCGGCAATATTGTGGGGATATCCGGGCATCACGCTGCCGCCTTCTGGATCCGTGGCTTCGCGGCTTACGCCGTTCGCTCCCACAAAGGTATGCAGCTGCTTGCGGGCTTAGTTCTGTACGCGGTTTCGCTGCAGGGCGCCGCCCTTGGCGCCCAGCAGAAACAATAGAATCCCGGCGCCGAGAATCGACCAATGCTGCATGCGGTCGCCGTTGGTGATGTAAACCGTGCGATCCGATCCTTTTACCTTGAACTCAATGATCTCGCCTTTGCTCGGGTCGGGCGTTTGCGAGCGTTCCGCAAAGAGGTGGTTGGCGTGCAGCGTCGTCCCTGCGAACGCTAGAAGTGCTCCGGCCAACAAGATGGCGAGTGCTTTCATGTTCATTGGTTGATCCTGGCCGTTGCCCGCGCCCAAATAGCGCTCAAGTATGCTGGCGCGGGATGCTGGCTGTCGATGAAGGACTCGCTGGAGATTGGGTGCTGTGCTCGGCCTGGGCGGGCAGGGCAGCGCTGCTGTAAATCGCAGGCAAGAAAAAAGCCCCGATTGCTCGGAGCTTTTTAGAAATGGCGTCCCCACGGGGATTCGAACCCCGGTCGCCACCGTGAAAGGGTGATGTCCTAGGCCTCTAGACGATGGGGACGCGTATTCTTCAAATCTCAAATTGTAGATCCAGACGGCCTAAGGCCTGGATTGGTGGAGCCAAGCGGGATCGAACCGCTGACCTCCTGCATGCCATGCAGGCGCTCTCCCAGCTGAGCTATGGCCCCACGTTGTTGCTAGCCCGCCATTATAGCGGCCTTTTACCGAATTGGAAGCTTTTTCTTCTTCCTGTGCAATCCCTTGGGAAGATTGCTTCGATAAAAAAAGACCCGATACGGCTGGGTCCGTTTGTACCTGATGAATGGCGTCCCCACGGGGATTCGAACCCCGGTCGCCACCGTGAAAGGGTGATGTCCTAGGCCTCTAGACGATGGGGACGCGTTATACTCATCAAATTGTCGACAATTCAGACGGCCTAATGCCTGAATTTGGTGGAGCCAAGCGGGATCGAACCGCTGACCTCCTGCATGCCATGCAGGCGCTCTCCCAGCTGAGCTATGGCCCCGGTGGAACGTTGTTGCGTCGTTGCCGAGAAAGAAATAATAGCGGGGCTTCACATTTACCGCAAGCGATTTGTGAAGAAATTTCTTCATTCCATGAGATGCCACTGAAAGGCCGCCGAACCTGCCGCTGACCGTTATCGCGGACGAGTCTGACGCCCGGCTACGTCGCCGACCTGCATCGCGTGCAGGGTCAGGGTGGCAAGTTGGGGCAGGGTCAGTCAGTTGGAGCCGCAGCCGTGGCAGCCTATCTCCATGTCGTGTTGAGTTGTCTGCTTGTCCAGGGAGTCGGCGGGCCTGAATTCTTTGTTTACAAGTGCCGGACAGCGGACGGGTATTCCTATCAGCAGGCTGCCTGCGAAGGCGCTGAGCTGGAACGCAGGGCTTTTGCGTCCGGTGCCGAGGATGCGGCCGTGGTCCCGCCTAAGGACGCGGTTGGGTATCCATTGCGGGGAAAGACGCCGAGGCCGGCGGCGGCTGTTCGGCCAGTGCGGCAACAGCCGGCGGCACCGTCAAGAGCGAGCGCCTGTGAGGTGGCACGGCAAGGGCGGGACCGGGCTTATGCCAAGGCAGGACTGAAGCGCGACTTCAAGATGTCGAGCATCTGGGACAACAAGGTTCATCAGGCGTGCCGTTAGCGTGGCGCGTGAGGTTGGCTTCGATAAGGTAATGCCGTGCCACTGTGCGCTGCTTGGGCGACTTCCTGCTGGTTCTAGTTGTCTTTTGAGGAAGGGGGGCTCTTTCGCCTGCGCGCAAGTGCCGCATTTGCCGCAGCATCAAGATCGCTAAGTGCCTGTTTGAGTCGGTCCAGCTGTTGATGCTGCAAAAGCGTTTCCATCGCTGCGCATTGCCGGGCGATGTCCGCCTCGTGGATGAAGGCGAATGCGCCGCGCAGCGAATGCAGATGCTTGCCGATGATGTCGGTGTGGTGATGGACGCTATTCGGTTGCAGGCCATTCGCGCCGATTGAGTCCAAGGTTTGGCGGATTGCGGTGACGGAATCCTGAAGCGAGGCCAGCAGGGGGGCGTGCACCTCTGCGGGAAGCATGCCGGTGGCAATGTCCCAATGGCCTTCGTTGGTTTCTAATGGCGCGCGGGGCTTGCCAAGTTGGGCGAGTGTTGTGCGTAGCGTTTCCAGCAGAACTGGTTTGATCAGGATGCCGCTGATACCGGCTTCCCTGCTGCGCGCTCGGTCCCGGTCCGAGGCATGTGCGGTGACTGCGATGATGGGGGTGGCAACCCCGCGGTTACGCAGACAACTTGCGAAGGTGAAGCCATCCATGCCGGGCATGTTCAGGTCAGTCAGAATCAGGTCATAGGGCTGGTCGTTGAAGGTGGCAATGGCTGTACCGCAGTCTTCGAACGTTCTTGCGCTGCATCCAAGTGCTTCCAGTTGAAGCTGCAGCAGCTTCCGATTGGCGGGATGGTCATCAACCACCAGAACATGCAGTGCGGCCGTTTGTACGAGACCCGCCGCGTCGGGTGATGCGGCCAGGGCGGGGGCGCCCGCTGCGCCTGCTAGAGGCAAGGTGACGATGAAGGTACTGCCGTTGCCTGGTGAACTCTTCACCAGGATGGCGCCGTGCATCAGCTCGGCCAGGCGTCGACAGAGCGCCAGCCCCAGTCCGGTGCCGCCATAGCGTCGCGCGATGGTGGAGTCGGCCTGGGAGAACGTCGTGAACAGGGCTGTTTGCTGGGCTGCACTCATGCCGATGCCGGTATCGCTCACGCCGAGGACTATGGCCGAGTCAATAGCGTTGTCATCCTGGAGGTAGACTTCAACCAGTACGTCACCCGTGTCGGTGAATTTGATCGCATTGCTGATGAGGTTGAAGAGTATCTGGCGGATGCGTGTGGGATCACCCATGTAGCGTGGCTGGATCTCGTCGCCAATGATCAGATCCAGGCCCAGGCCTTTGGCCTGCGCCATTGGCGAGAACATATCGATGCACTGCTGTGTCACTTCTTTCAGGTCGAAAGGTATCGACTCGATGGTCATCTGTCCGGACTCGACCTTGGAGAAGTCCAGAATGTCATTGATGATATTGAGCAAGGCAGAGGACGATGAGGTGACGGCATGTAGTCGACTGTGCTGTTCGGCCGTCAACGAAGTGCGTTCCAGCAACTCCAGGTTGCCCAGGATGGCGTTCAACGGTGTGCGGATCTCATGGCTCATGATGGCCAGGAAAGTCGATTTCGCTTCATTCGCTGCTTCGGAGGCGGCGCGGGCGTTCTGCAGTTCCTGTTCAACCTTCTTGCGCAGGGTAATATCGGTGAAGTTGCATAACAGTACGTCGCGTCCCTGGTACTTGGTCGGTACCACGCTTACCAATAACGCGCATTCGTTTCCTTCGCGGGTCAGGACGCTCAGTTCCACGCCGGGGGAAGCGATGCTGGCCGTATCATGTTCATGAAAAGCGTCAAGAAAACCCAGGTGTAGCGGGCGCGCTGTTTCGGTCAGCGCGTTCGCATAGCTGGTCATGACGGTATTCTTAAGTAGCACTTCGCCCGTTGAAGCCGACAGAAGCGCTTGACCGAAAGGGGCAGTCTCGACCATCGTCCGGTTCAGGTTCTCGCTCTCGACAATTCGTTCCGAGCGGACATAGCCGGGGCGGAACACTTTCCGCTCAATCAGCAGCAGGACGGCCCAGACAAACCCTATCGCCAGCAACATTGCACCGATATAAGCCAATAGGGTTGGCCACAATGCGGCAATGATCGTCCGCCAGGAAAAAGTGTGGATCAGCTGCCAGCCGCCGTTGGCCGGAGAAACCGGATCGGTGGCGACAAATCGCCCGTCCATCCTCTCGAACCTGTCGCGCTTTTCCGCGGGTGCTGCGCCGGCCCAATGGCTGACAGGGAGCTGGGCAATCGCGCGGACGTTGGGTTGTTCGGCGCCAAGCAGAAGATCCCCGCGGCGATCGGCGATCATCCAGAACTCGTCGGTCTGTGTCGAGCCGAGCAAGGTCGTCACCAGTTCGACAGGGTAGGAGGCCACGAAAACCGCAAATGCCTCGGAGTCTGCGAATGCCCGCTGTTGCAGCAACAACGAAGGCCGGCCGGTGAGGGGGTCATCGGCAACGGGCAACCAAACCGGGCCTGTCGACGTGGGCACACCTCCGCCCCCGGCGGTGGTTGACTGGCCTGGCGTCAAGCGCTGGATGAGAGCGGAGGTGGACTCTTCCTGGTGCCGGGCAAGCAGGTTGGCGTCCGGCAGAGGGCCCGCTCCGAGGAAGCTGTGGTCGGGGCTGGAAAAGTAGATGGAAGCGTTCAATGCGCGCGCGAAGGTGCCGGCCTGATGGCTGACTTCATCAGCCAGTTTCAGATAGGGCGCAAGGCTTTCCAGCGCACGGCCCCGATCCGCATCTCCCAGAACCAGCACGGGCGGAGAGTTGGCGGAACGCTGGATCGTCATGCGACCGCGGCTTTCGGTAAACCTGAGAACAAGGTCGGGGTCAGGCTTCTGACGCGATTCCCAGGCGTGTTCTTCCTGTGCGGTGGTGACGCGGATTGCCCCCTCGCGTACCGCGAACAGCGACTGCAAAGCGATGCGACGGCCGCCCTGGTCGGCATGCCGTTCGGCGATGTAGTCCTTGATCTGCGAATGGATGACCACGATTGTCACCGCGGCCAGGATCAGCGTCGTGACGATGCCCCCGACGTACAACAGGGCGCGTTGGTGGCGGCTCAGAAGTTTCAGGGCGTTGGCCCGCGTAGGCGTGTGAGGGCGTGTGTCGTTCCCGGCATTGTCTGGTTCAGAAGCCATTTGAGATTCCACTCACGTTTGGCAACAGCCGGTTGGTGTGGTGAAAAGCCCGATTTCAGGGCGTTGTCTGAAGCTTGCAACACGAATATTAGGACTGGGCCGATGTAGGCCGGACGGCCGCACTGGAAGAATGACTCCATCGAGAACAGCCCTTTCCCAGATATCGCCGCTTCTGGCGTGGAGACATCGCCCATGAACGCTCTTGCCCAGTTCGTATCACCCCAACCGGAAGCCCGGATGATCCAGAATGCGCTGGTGGTAGACAGCAACGAACTGCAGCATCTTCCGATGGCCAAGGTGTTGCGTCAATCAGGGGTGTCTGAAGTCATTTCGGCCCTGGATGGTGCGCGGGCGGTGGCTGCATTGCGTGATCGCAGCTGGGACCTGATTGTCCTCGATCTGGATATCACCGACCTCACGGGGCTGCAGGTGATCGACCTGTTGGCCGAGCGTTGCCGTAATGTCAGGCTGGTGATCGTAAGCAGTCAGCCCAGCAGGATACTGAACGCGGCCTCGGCGTATGCACGCCATCGCGGGCTGGCCGTGGCAGCCGCTCTGCGCAAGCCGCTCAAGGCGGAGCAGGTGCGGAACATCGTTGCTGCCGCGGTCGAGTCGCCGACGTCAGCCCATGACGCCGCACCGGTGAAGCGCTCCGCACAGCAGTTTTCGCGTGAGGAACTGCGCGGTGCATTGCTGGAGCAACAGATCCAGGCCTATTTCCAACCTCAGCATTGCGCAATCACCGGTGTGCTGCGTGGTGCCGAGATCCTCGCGCGTTGGCACCGGGCAGATGGCTCGGTACTGGCACCGGCGGAGTTTCTTCCCGCAATGGAGCGCGAAGGATTGTTGGAGTCGCTCACCAGCTACATGCTGTCCTGCGCGTTCGACTGCATCGCTGCGGAAGATTCAGAATCGTCCTTGTTGATGGCGGTGAATGTTCCGGCATGCATAGCTACCGGCGTTCACTGGGCACAGAGCGTTGCTGATCATGCCTATCATGCAGGAGTCGATCCGAGCCGGGTGGTTATCGAGATCACGGAAGATGGTGGTGAGCGCTGCAATCCCGCGCTTGCTGGTGCTGTAACCCAATTGCGGCTGCGTGGTTTCAATTGTGCCATCGACGATTTTGGCAGCGGTGATTCATCTCTGGACAGATTGCTGCAAGTGCCTTTCAACGAGCTGAAGATCAACCGCAGCATGTTGGTGGAGGCGCGCGATCACGCGCATGCCCGCTGCCTGCTGGCCAGCACCATCGCCATGGCCCGGCAGATGGTTGCCACGGTTGTCGTCGAGGGCGTGGAAACCTATCGGGACCTGGACATGGTGCGCAGCCTGGGCTGCCACACCACCCAAGGGTACCTGCATGCTCGTGCCATGCCCAAGGCGGACTATCTGCAGTACGTCGCACGTCAGGACTGATCTGATGCGGAAGGCGTCTGCTCACCATGATGGCGCCGCGGACGATCTGCTTCTGTAAGCCAGACGCTCTTACCTGATTGCGGCCTTAGCTGTTTGCACACGGCTTACTTTCTGGCCACGCGATGGGGGCTGGCGTGCGGGTCTGGGCAGGCCGGTCGGGTCGGACGCCGGTGCGAAGGCGGGACACTCCCGATGCTCAGGCGTCTACGGAGACTTGGGCACGGGCAGTGTCGGCAGCGGCCTCTGCTTCCTGCGCAGGACTGGGGATAGCGCGCGGTTGCCCTGCGGTGGAAAGCTCACTTTACGGTAGGCGGGGCGCACCACAAGGTTCGCACCCATGCTACCGGTTTGTGCTCCCCTCCTGCTGCAATATGGGACGGGAGTTCTTCCCATGACTGGCCAGCGCCACGGCATGGGGGCCAAAGGGGGGGCGCTCAAACCGGCAGGCGAGTCTTTCCTTCGCTCACAAGTCTTTGTCTTTGGGCGTGATGTGACATAAATTCTGTCCAGACGTGCCTCGCAGGGTAGGGGATGCCTCCCCAGCCTGGATTGGCCAGCTGCCAGCGCACTTCACGGAGACCTCGCCATGAGTGGTTTCAGGATCAGGGTGATCTTGGCTGACGATCATCCGGGCATGATCGCCGGGGTGAAGTACGAATTATCGTCCATAGCCACGCTTGAGCTGGTGGGAACCGCTTCCGATTCGACCGAATTGATGGCGCTGCTTGGTAGCGTGGCATGCGATGTGGTGGTCTCCGACTACGCAATGCCGGCCGGCGACTTCGGCGATGGGATTGCGCTTTTCGGGATGATCGCCAGGCGTTATCCGCAGGTGCGGCTGGTCGTGCTTACGATGCTCGACAACCCGGCGGTACTGCATACCCTGCTGACGCAAGGGGTGAGCTGCATTGTCAGCAAGTCGGATGCATTGACGCATCTTGTGCCGGCGGTTCATGCGGCGCAGAGCGGCGGCAAGTACTACTCGCCCACCATCGACAAGGTGGTACAGGGCATCGAGCTCAACAGGCGCAGCCGCAACCCGGCCGGCGTGTTGAGCATCCGCGAGTCCGA
Source organism: Stenotrophomonas sp. STEN033 (assembly GCF_056856655.1). Taxonomy (NCBI): domain Bacteria; kingdom Pseudomonadati; phylum Pseudomonadota; class Gammaproteobacteria; order Lysobacterales; family Lysobacteraceae; genus Stenotrophomonas; species Stenotrophomonas sp. STEN033. Next base: position 106,410 of record NZ_JBXFWM010000006.1, on the reverse strand, counting down.
AGTGGTGCGGCTCTATGCGTCGGGCCTGACGGTAAACGAGATTGCCGAGCGTCTGCATCGAAGCAAGAAGACCATCAGCACGCAAAAGGCCAGCGCGATGGAGAAACTGTCAATTGAAAAGGATGTGGACCTGTTGCGTTACGCGATGGAGAACGGTCTGGTTACTTGTTCTGGCGGCACCCCGGCCGCACCGTAAGCTGTGATCGTTGGGGGCCAGACATGAATGCAAGCGGCTCGCGCCAGCAATCGGACGGTTTCATTCCAAGTCCAGGCCAGCCTTTCCCGACTCCCACTGCAGCATGATCTTGCGCCTACGTTGTGGGGAGGCATACATGAACAGATTGAGAGTCTCCAGAAACTGATTTTTCTGGGCGGTGGATAGTCGGGCGAATTCGATCAGCAGCCGTCTGACGTCCGCGGTTTTCTTGTCCATCTTTGTGTTTTCTCAGCCGCAGCTCAAAAGCAAAGCACGCATGCGAGCGCCAGGTTGGCGCCGCACAAGGAATTTGCTCATGTTGTGTCAAGCGGTCTGGCGCAGCCATAGGACCGGTCCCAATAAGACAGAGATGTCTTGCTTTTGGTGGGTTCCCGAATTTCGGATTTGACTCCTTGATAGGCCATGCCGCGGGGAGGCGAGGGCTATCAATGTGCGATGCAGTGATGGGCAGCTGGCGGATGCACGCGGTAGTGATTACGACGCACGGGCGATGGAGGGAGCCGCTTCCGCGTCGGCCAGGCCTGATTCGATGCCGTATCTCAGCAGATCGACATCGCGCTTCAGTCCCAGCTTCAGCATGGCTGCCCCCTTTTGGGTGCTGATGGTCTTCTTGCTGCGACTCAGACGCTCGGCAATTTCGTTTACCGTCAGGCCGGAGACGAAGAAGCGGATGACCTCCAACTCACGGGTGGTGAGCGTCTGCACGCCGGAGTTGCCGGAAGTCACAGCGCCAGCGATCTCGGTGATGGTGGGCGACAGATAGCGTCCATTGGCGAAAGCGCCATGAACGGCTGGCATGAGGTGATTGAGCGAATCCGTCTTGCTCAGGATGCAGGAAATGCCCAGCGTCAGCAGTGAGTGCACGATGCCGGGATTCTCCAGCATGGTGAGCACCACGATCTTGATCGAGGGATAACGCTTCTTGACCAGCTTGAACAGCGCGATGCCATCACCGTAGCGTCCCCCAGGCATCGAGTAGTCGGAGATCAGCACGTCGCAGGGACTGCGCGCCAGTACATCCATGAGCTCGGTCGAATTGCGCGCTGACCCTGTAACGGAAATCGTGCCGGCGCTGGTAAGTACGTACTGAAGGCCGGCACGCACGGCTGAGTGATCGTCCGCGAGAACAACGCGGAGGCTGAGTGGCTTCATGGCGGATCGGCTTCAGTTGTTGAACGGGAGGAACCTCTACAGAGCAGACAGCCGCGCTGTGGGCAGCCGGCGCATGGCATGAAGGAGCAAAGAGATATTGGTTTGCCCTGCGCCTGCTGTTACTTTATTTGTGTAGTGTCAGCAAAGTAAGCACTACGGGTCCTATTCAACGGCTTTGCTTCGTAGGACGAGTCTGAACTGCGGGCCCTGACCACGCCGCCTGCGGGATCTGGTCCGCGCCCTTGCCCGGCGCTGTAAGCAAGCGGGGCAGACGTTGTTTTTAAAGGACTTTGTGGGGACGTCGGCGCAGCCCAGATGCTGGAGTCGGCTCAGGTGCGCAGGTATGAGGTACCAAACCCGGATCGCTGGTTTCATCACCAACATTGCACGCTTGATCGCCGCGTGTTCCCCGAACATTGCCGTGCTGGCGCAGGCGGCGGCGACACATCGCGCAAAATGTGATGAATCACTTTATTATTGAGCGCGAGCCAGCGGGGGATAGACAATGCGTGATGATCACGGTGCTGTGGATGAAGTTGAACCAACGCCCACCCCCGTGCCTGCAAAACGGCGTGGCCGACCGCGGCTCTACGATACCCCGCTATCACAGGCCGAGCGCGCAAAACGTTACCGCAAGGCGCGTCAATGGGATGAAAGCACTCTGGATGAGTGCCGTGACCCGGTATTGATGGATCGCCTGGGCTGGGCGTTGAAGCACAAGGAGACCTCCGAAGACGCTCGTGCCGCTTTGGACATCTATCTGGAAGAACTGGTTAGACGGCACCACAGCAAGGGCAAGCTCGCGCTCAGATGATCCGCGCTGCCGGTGCGCTGAACGCCGACGTCCGGTATCCGTTGCGGAATACCCACACGCAGCGTGCGGAACGGCAGTCAGCACCGTTGCTGTACTGACTGAACGAGGAGGCACGCAACTAGCCGCCATCGGTGCTCCTTGCCATTGTCGAAATGGCAGTTCCGGTCATTCCATTGCGCCGAATGCCCGCTAGGCTGACCGAATGGCATTGTTGACGGAACTGCAGGCAGCAATCGCCAGGCATGGTGCGCCTGGTTTCGCCGGCACGGTCATCCCACGTGTCACGCTACTACGCTCGGATGCTGGCGGTGCGATATCTGCGCCCGTGCGGGGCACCTGCTTGTTGCTTGTTGTGCAGGGTCGAGCGCGCCTGAGCTTGCGTGGGACGCCCTTCGAGCTGGCAGCACCGCGCTACGTGGTGGCGCAGGCACAGCCGCAAATGGCGGGCGAGATATTCCAGGCCGGCCCCGCACGGCCGTTTCTGGGTGTTGCCTTGCGCGTGGATCCCGCGATACTGTCCACGGTGTTACTGGATATGGGCGAACAGTTGCCTGACCCGGTGACGTCGATCGCTGTTGTGGCGGGCGTGCCAGGTCCCGAATTGCTCGATCCGCTGCATCGCTTGATCCGGTTGCTGGACAGTCCGGCAGACATCGGGATGCTCGCACCGTTGTTCGAGCGCGAACTGCTGTATCGGTTATTGCTTGGTGAGCAAGGGCCGGTTCTGCGCCAGTTCGCGTTGTCGAACGGCCGTCTTGCGCGGGTTGGTATCGTGATCAATCAGATCCGTGTCGGATATGCGCAACCGATGCAGGTGGGGCTGTTGGCCAGCCGCGTTGGCATGAGTCTGTCCTCGCTGCACCGCCACTTCTTGGCAGCTACCGGCATGAGCCCCTTGCAGTACCAGAAGCCTTTGCGCCTGCAGGAGGCACGGCGGAGATTGGCTGCGCAACCGTCCACCGCAGCCAGTGTCGCCTACGCCGTGGGTTACGAAAGCCCGTCGCAGTTCAGCCGCGAGTACCGGAAGATGTTCGGCGTGACGCCGTTGCGCGACGCGTTGGCAATGCGCGACAACGTTCTGCGGCCAGATCTGGCGAGGTGAACGATGTCGGTGGCGGCCTGTCATCGCGTGCGTCGGGGTGAAGACAGGATTGGGCAAGGGTTGGCCGATATCCGGCTACTGCAGGTACGTCAGATGTCCCTACGCTTGTTCCCGGCCTGCTCTGAGTGTGATGTCACGCATCCGCTGGTGGGCCGCTGTATCCCGCAACTCGCAGACGTTACGACAAATGCCGGCTGAGCCCATTCAGCAACGCGATGTCTGTGCGTTGCAGCTGTTGCCTGTTGTCTAAGCGTCAACCTGGATGGAGGTGGGCTACTGCACTGCTATCTGGCCTTGACTGGCGTTGGTAGCCAGGAGCGCGGCATCCACGCTCGCGTGGTGCTCATCCACCCCAACGCACCGTGCATCTCAACCGAAGAGAGCTTCAATGAAGGCATCCGTAGTGAGTTCAGTGGGTGGAGGTTTCGATGTGCAGGACATCGAACTGGACAAGCCCATAGGGCGAGAGGTTCTGATCGACGTCAAAGCCTCCGGGCTCTGCCATAGCGACTTGACGCTTGCCCGGGCCGGCATCGGCTACGCGCCGCCGGTAGTGCTGGGGCATGAAGTGGCCGGGGTGGTGATTGCGCTCGGTGAGGAGGCGTCGGAGTTCAATCTCGGCGATCATGTCGTCGCCAGCCTGATCCAGTTCTGTGGCAGGTGCGTGCAGTGCCTGTCCGGCCATACCCATGCGTGCCTGCAGCCGGAAGCGACATTGCGGGGGGACGCCGAGCCTGCCCGCCTGCGCAGCAGTGGCGGGCGTGTGATCAACCAGGGGTTTGGCCTTGGCGGCTTCGCGGCACAGGTACTGGCGCATGAGAACCAGATTGCACGCGTTCCGAAAGCGCTGCCCTTTGCACAAGCAGCGCTGTTGGGCTGTGGCGTGCTCACCGGAGCGGGCGCGGTGCTCAATACGGCTGGTGTGCAGCACGGCGAGACGGTGATTGTCATTGGCGCCGGCGGTGTCGGACTCAGCGGTATTGGAGGGGCACGGCTTGCCGGGGCGTCGCGCATCATTGCAATCGACGTGGCCGACGGCAAGCTTGAACGCGCAAGACGTTTCGGCGCCACCGACGTGATCAACTCCCGCGAGCGCGATCCAGTGCAGGCAGTGAGAGCTTTGCTTCCGGGCGGCGCCGATTATGTGTTCGACTTCGTCGGTGTCCGGGCAGTGATCGAGCAAGGCCTGCAGATGCTTGCCAAGGGCGGCGGGCTGTACCTGGTAGGAATCGGTGACGGAGCGACGAGCGTTGAGCTCCATGCCCTCAGCCTGCAACTGAACCAGAATCGGATCGAGACGGTTTACATGGGCTCGTCAAACCTGAAGCGTGATATCCCGTTTTACGCAGAAATGGCATTGGCCGGCCGCTTCAATCTGGCGGAGTTGGTGTCAAAGGAGATAGCGCTGTCGCAGATCAACGATGGCTTCGAGTCATTGAAGGATGGAGCGATCGCCCGTGTCGTGATCACCGACTTCAATAGTTGACCGTCTGGTCGGCCCCATCGCAGGGATTGTCGGTGATGCAGCAAGCAGCTCGGGACCAGGCGTTCAAGCAGCTGGTCCCGATGCTGCGGTTCAGATCCGCAGCGCATCCACCACCAGTGCGAATGCAGCCGAATGCTGGCGGCGGCTGGGGTAGTACAGGTGATAGCCGGGGAAGGGCGGGCACCAGTTCTGCAGTACGCGCACCAGCCTGCCTTGCTCGATGTGATCACCGAACTCTTCCTCCGGCAGGAAGGTGATACCAAGACCATCCAACGCCGCCTGCACCATTGGCGGCGAGGTGTTGAATACCGCCTGACTCTCGACCCGTACGTTCACCTGTCTGCCATTGCGCTCGAACTCCCAGACGTAGAGACCGCCGGAGGTGGCAAAGCGGATGTTGATGCATTTGTGCTGGGTCAGGTCTGCGGGAACCTTGGGAATCGGATGCTTCTCGAAATAGGCCGGCGACCCCGCTGCCGCCATGCGCACCTTGGGGCTGATCGGCAGGGCGATCATGTCCTTGTCGATGCTCTCACCCAGCCGCACGCCCGCGTCAAAGCGATCGGCGACGATATCGCGCAGCGCATAGCTGACGTCGAACTCGATGCGGATGTCGGGATAGCGGTGCATCAACGGCAACAGCTTGGGTAGCAGGATGGTCTGCAACGAGTGATCACCGCAGGTCAGGCGCAGGGAGCCGGCCGGCTTGTCGCGCAGCTCGGTGAGTGCATCCAGCTCCGCTTCGATCTCGTCGAAGCGGTTGCCAATGGCCAGCAACAGGCGCTCGCCTGCCGGCGTGGGCGAGACGCTGCGGGTGGTGCGGGTGAGCAGGCGGATCTGCAGCCGCTCTTCCAGTGCCTTGATGGCCTGGCTGAGCGCGGACTGCGAGACGCCCAGCAGCGCACCCGCGCGGGTGAAGTTCCCTTCACGCGCCACGGTGACAAAGGCCAGTAGATCATTGAGGTTGCGTCGTGCCATGGCCGCAGTGTGGCATGGTTGATTAATTAGTTCAGCTAATAGTGGCTAGAAGCATTGATTACCTTATCAGTCGAGTCGCCGCAGTGGACAATGGCCACCTTCCCCAAACACCGCCGGAGTTCCCATGTCTGTCAAAGCCTATGGCGCCTATGCCGCCGACAAGCCGTTGGAGTCGATGGACATCAGCCGCCGCGCGCCCGGGCCGCACGATGTGCAGATCGACATCGCCTATTGCGGCATCTGCCATTCCGACCTGCATCAGGTGCGTGCCGAATGGGCGGGGACCCAGTTCCCTTGCGTGCCTGGCCATGAAATCGTCGGCCGGGTTGCCGCAGTGGGCGCGCATGTGAGTGGCTTCAAGCCCGGCGATCTGGTCGGTATCGGCTGCATCGTAGACAGCTGCAAGCAGTGCGAAGACTGCGATGCCGGGCTGGAAAACTATTGCGATGGCATGGTCGGCACCTACAACGGTGCTACCGCGGATGCGCCGGGTTGGACGCTGGGCGGCTATTCGCAGGAAATCGTGGTTCATGAGCGCTATGTGCTGCGTATTGGGCACCCCGAAGACCAACTGGCTGCGGTAGCGCCCCTGCTATGCGCCGGCATCACCACCTATTCGCCGCTCAAGCACTGGAATGCCGGTCCTGGCAAGACGGTAGGCGTGGTCGGCATTGGCGGTCTGGGCCATATGGGCATCAAGCTGGCCCATGCGATGGGCGCACATGTCATCGCCTTCACCACGTCCGAGTCCAAGCGCGAGGCCGCCCTGGCGCTGGGTGCGGATGAAGTGGTGGTGTCGCGTGACGCTGCAGCGATGGCAGCACAGGGCAAGCGCTTCGACCTGATCGTCAACACGGTTGCCGCGCCACACGACCTGGATGCTTTCCTGGCACTGCTCAAGCGTGACGGTGCGATGGTGCTGGTGGGGGCGCCGGCGACGCCACACCCGTCGCCGAATGTGTTCAACATGATCACCAAGCGCCGCACCCTGGCCGGTTCGATGATTGGTGGCATTCCGGAAACCCAGGAGATGCTGGATTTCTGTGCGAAGCACCAGATCGTGGCGGATATCGAGTTGATCCGTGCCGAGGAGATCAACGAAGCCTACGAGCGCATGCTCAAGGGCGACATCAAGTATCGCTTCGTGATCGACAACGCCACCATGGGCGGCTGAGGCGGCTTGCCGAGTCGATAGTTGCCTGCAGCGTTGGCCCTGACGGCCAGCGCTGCAGTGAAGGCGCCGTATGGCCTGCTGGCGGCTTTCACTGCTGTTGCTGCCATACCACGTCGCCCGGCAGGTAGTGCTGATCAAGCGGATCAGCTCAGGGCGCCCGTATCTTCCATGGAATCCAGCCAGCCCATCGTCCTGATGGTTGCTGGGCGCTTCCCGACCGTCCAACGCCTTGGCAGGGCCGGTCTTTCAAGGAACACCTATGCAGGACTCACTGAAGAGCCTCGGGCTCATTGCGGTGGCTGTGCCGATGGCCGCGATCACGGCAGTGCCGGTATCCGCAGCTTCAACAACGCAGCATGTTTCGGAAGCCGGCAGTCGGCCATCGCTTGCAGGCAGCGCCGAGCACTTCACCGGGCGTGTACGCATCGATCCGGTGTGGTCGGCCGATCCAGCGCTCACCGCCTCCGGCGCCAGGGTCACCTTCGAGCCTGGCGCGCGTTCGGCCTGGCATACGCACCCGGCAGGGCAGCGCCTGGTGGTGATGTCCGGGGTGGGGCTTACCCAGGAATGGGGCAAGCCGGTGCAACAGATCCATCCGGGCGACGTGGTCACCTGCCCGGCGGGCGTCAAGCACTGGCATGGTGCCGGGCCGACGACGGCCATGACCCATCTGGCAGTCACTGGCGTGCTCGATGGCAGCAATGTCGAGTGGATGGAGCAGGTGAGTGATGAGCAGTATCACGACGCTCAATAGCCACACCCCCGTTCCTGTCTTCGCATCTTGCCGGGGAAGACCCACTGCGTGCACGAGGGTTTCACGCGTCGTTGTGACCACGCGGCAGTAGCCGGCTGCGTGCAGGGTTTGGTTCCCGCGACACGCTGATGCTCCCCCCGTGGCTCTGGACGCAACGAGCCCGCTTCTGTGCCGGCACCGCGGCAACACCGCGGTGCTGATCAATACAAACATCAAGTAAAGAGGTTTCTCATGTCGACTCCCGTCGTCGGCACGCCGGTGCGTGCCTGTGCGGAGCTGGACGAGGCTGCATCGCATTGGAGTGGCGTTTTCGCCATGACCCTGTGCGTGTTCGCCTTGATCGCCTCCGAGTTCCTGCCTGTCAGCCTGCTCACGCCGATGGCGGCCGATCTGGGTGTCAGCGAAGGCCTGGTGGGGCAGGGCATCGCCATCTCGGGTGCGTTCGCGGTGGTGACCAGCCTGTGCATAGCGCGATTAGCAGGCAATGCTGATCGCAGGACCTTGCTGCTCGCATTGACCGCGTTGATGGCCGTGTCCGGCAGCGTGGTGGCACTGGCACCAAACTACCCTGTCTATCTGGTCGGGCGCGCGCTTATCGGCGTGGTTGTGGGTGGATTCTGGTCGATGTCCGCGGCCACCGCCATGCGGTTGGTGCCTGTTGCGCAGGTGCCACGCGCCCTGGCCATCTTCAACAGCGACAACGCATTGGCGACCGTGATTGCGGCGCCGCTGGGCAGCTATCTCGGTGCCGTCATGGGCTGGCGCAGTGCCTTCTTCTGCCTGGTTCCGATCGCACTGATAGCGCTGGTGTGGCAGTGGTGCAGCCTGCCGTCGATGAAGGCTGAGCGTGTCGATGCGGCCAGCGGCGTGCTTCGTCTGCTCAGTCGCAGGGCCGTGGCGCTTGGCATGGCGGCCTGCGCGGCATTCTTCATGGGACAGTTCGCACTGTTCACCTACGTGCGACCTTTCCTGGAGACGGTGACGCAGCTCGACGTGTCTGCGCTGTCCTGGGTGTTGCTGGGGATTGGCCTGAGTGGATTCATCGGCACCGCCTTGATTGGTGGCGTCCTCAAGCAAGGTCTGTATCGGGTGTTGATCCTCATACCCGTACTGATGGCGGTGATCGCGCTGGCCTTGATACCGATGGGGCGCTCGCTGACCGCCGTCGCCGTGCTGCTGGGGTTGTGGGGGCTGCTTGCCACCGCTGCGCCGGTGGGCTGGTGGAGCTGGATTGCGCAGACCCTGCCCGGTGAGGCGGAAGCAGGCGGCGGCCTGATGGTTGCGGTGATCCAGCTGGCTATCGCGCTGGGGTCTACGCTTGGAGGGCTGCTGTGGGATCACAGCGGCTACCAGAGCACCTTCGTCTTGAGCGCGGTAGTACTCGCATCGGCTGCGCTGCTTTCCGTGGTGATTTCACGATTGCCTGCTGAGGCCAGTCCGTAGGCATTCCTCCGTGTTGCGCGCCTCCCGCCAGGATGTATTCCTGGCGGGACACGCCGGCAAGCGTCGCTGTGATCCGGCAAGCCGATGACAGTGCTACCAACGAATCGCTGGCGGTACCGGCGAATCGTGCGAAGGGTACAGGGGGAGCACGTACTCCGACAGCTCCTGCAGGACGTCCTGTGCCGGACGCTGACTGAACTGGATTCCCAGGGCCGCATGGTTGACGCCTGCACGCTGCCATTCGCCGAGTAGATTGATCAGGCCGTTACGGCCCGTCCGCAAGGTGTAGCCGCCATCGATCGCCGTTCTGGGATGATTGGGGTCTTCCACCAGATCGATCCACTCGTTGGTGACGTGCGGGCGGAAGCCGTCATCCCCGATCAAACCTCGCCACGCGCGTATCTTCTCGGCCAGGCGCTTGGGGCCAGCGGCGTGGTGGGTGGCATCCGGGTAGGTCAGCCAACCATCGGCATGTTCGGCAACCCATTGCAGCGATTGCCGCGAGGTTCCGGTCACCAACAGTGGCACCGCAGCGGCCACCGGTTTGGGCAGCAGCTCGACGCCTTGCGCACGACCCAGGGGCGAGTTGATGTCCAACATGCCCGGCTGCATCAACTCGCGGACGTAGCTGACCGTATCTGCAAAGCGCTCGGCACGTTGTGCGTGTTCGATGCCATACGCCGGAAACTCCACCGGTCTGTCGCCAGAAGCGATACCCATCACCAGGCGCCCACCAGACAGCTGGTCAATGGTGGCTGCCGACTTGGCCAGGTCGATGGGGTGCCGCAGCGAGAAAATGGCGCTGCCAGTGGCCAAGGCGATGTGTGCGGTCTGGGCCGCAAGGAATGCCAGATAGGTGAACGGGTCGAAGACCTGCCCGGCATCACCGAACAAAGGATCGAACAAGGGAACATCACGTACCCATACCGCAGCAAAGCCAGCGCGATCCAGTTGAGCAACCATCTCCGACTGCCCGGCCAGGATTCGCATGTCGCCCCGATAGAAGCGCAATGGCAGGAAGATGCCAAGACTCAGCGCGTCCTGACGGAACATCCGCTGATAACCACGGTGGTGCGCAAACGCGGGCGCAGATGCACCCTTGAGCGCTGCTTGCGTATCGATTCTGTTGCTCAGTGCGCTCACTTTCTGGTTCTCGATCATGGGCCGGTCGCCGGTTCGGGGATAAGTACGCCGCGCTGTACGGCGGGTCGTTCGGCGACACGGGCGTGCCAATCGCTCAAATTCGGATAGGCGCTGAAGTCCAGGTCGATGACACGGGCGATATGCGTCCAGCCAAAACCGGCGATGTCGGCGATGGAGTATTCGTCTCCGGCCAGCCAAGGCCGGTCAGCCAGACGCTGATCCAGGGTCGCGAAGAACTCGTTGCTCAAGCGCCGGTAGCGCTCAATCGCGACTGGGAGTGCTTCGTCGGCAAACATCTCGAAGTGAACACGCTGGCCAAGGATCGGGCCAACGCTGGCGGCATGGAACATCAGCCAGGTGATCGCTTCCCATCGTGCCGTGGGTTGCTGTGGAAGGAGGCGGCCGCTCTTTTCAGCCAGGTACAACAGGATGGCAGCCGACTCGAAGACAGTGATGCCAGCAGATTCGTCCACAAGCACGGGAATGCGCGCGTGAGGATGCAGTTTCAGAAACTCCGGCCGCCGGTGCTCGCCTTCGGCGATGCGCACGTGATGCAGCTGATAGGGTAGTTCGAGCTCTTCCAGCGCAATGCTTATCTTGAAGCCGTTTGGTGAGCTGTCGGTATACAGATGAAGTGTTGGGCTGGGCATGAAGTAGTCCATTTTTGGGATGCGGTTCACCGAAGCCACCTGGGGGAGACCCGGTGCGCAGCTGGCGAAAGTGAGGAGCAGATGTTGGGCCTGCGGGTTGCTGCAGGCCGCCATGAGAGGTCGCATGGTGGTGAGCTCGATTGCCCAGCTCACCCCTGCAATTGGCGGACGCGGTTGTTGCGCTTGATCTGAAACCGGAGCGTTTTAACTCGCGCTGCGCGTTTTCTCGCCAGTGCAATTTCAGTGCGCGCTGCTAGGTTTTGATGGTTTGTTGGAGTGGCGCAAGCTGATCGCCTGCTGTTGGAAACCTTGGTCCTGTCGACCGGGAATGCTTGCAGTCTATGGGGCGTCGTCAGCTCTGGAAAACGATCTTATCTGCTCGATAACATCAGATTTTCTAATGTTTGTTCGTACCGGCCTCGACGCGATCGCGGGAAAAGGGATGCGCTATCCTCACGCCTCTCAGTGGGTTTAGTGTTGGATTTACTAGCGGAATGCACATGGTGATCAGTCCTTGTCATTCATGCCGCAGATCGCCGACAGCCGGGCATTGATAAATTCAGCTTTTCTCATTTGACGAAATGATCCATGCTGGTCCGACTTGAAGGGCACAAGCTCAGCAGATACGCATCACTTCCAAACGCGAAAGATCGGGAAATTGAACCAATGGGTGCTGTCCTACCGTTGTTGGCCTTGCGCGCATTCGTGGAGACCGGTCGTCACGGCAGCCTCAAGGCAGCTGCCGAGGTCATGGGGGTTACGCCGGGTGCCGTGAGCCAGCAGCTGAAACTGTTGAGTGCGCGTACCGGCGTCACGTTGTTTGCCCGCAATCGGCATGGCGTCGCGCTCAGTCCAGCAGGCGCGCAGGTGTATCCGGCCTTGCTTCGCGCCTTCGACACTATCCAGGACAGCATGGCGCTGCTGGAGGCGATCAACGGGCGGCAGACACTGACGATCAGCACGGTGCCCGGTTTTGCCGCGTCCTGGTTGGTGCCTCGACTGGGCCGCTTCACCGAAAAGCATCCGGATATCGAGGTGCGCGTTGAAGCTTCATCGGCCTTGGTTGATCTGCGCCGTGACCGCATCGATATAGCGATTCGTCACGGCTTGGGTGAGTACCCGGGCCTGGTCTCGCGTCACCTTGCTTCGCCGGTGTTTCTGCCGGTAGGGAGCCCTGGTTTGCTGGCCAAGGGCAAAGCGATCCGAAAGCCAATCGATTGCCTCAAGTACCCACTTCTGCAGGACTCCGATCGCAGCGATTGGAGACTTTGGTACAAGGCACTGGGTGTGGCGGACGATCCCCGTATCGAACGAGGCGTCGCGTTCGATGATGATGTGTTGTTGATCCGCGCCGCCGAGGCGGGGCAGGGGATTGCTCTGGTACGTGACGTGTACGTGCAGGCGGAAGTCGCCAGCGGCCGATTGGTGGTCGCCTTGGATCAGCCATGGCCCACCGAGTTTGCTTACTACGCCGTGACCCTTCCCGGGGCGGATGAGAAACCGGCCATCGCCGCGTTTCTGTCATGGTTGCAGACCGAAGCCGGGCGCGAAGAGGCATAGGCTTGATTCCAGATGGTGCTTTCAGTGGCACCCGCGGTCGCGGCAGCGACCGCATGGATAGCTGAGCTTCCGCCAGGGCAGAACGCGTTGCTCGTGATGTCGCCGGGCAGGCGACCATCGTGGAGCTTGAGCCTTGTTCGTGCGTGCCGCAGAAAGATTGCTGGAGCCCCTTGACCTTCCAATGGCGGCAATCTTTAGACTTCGCGCCAACACAAAGAAACCATGGATTGCGCACAGTGTTCTGCGCGGCTACGGAACGAAGTCCATTGGTCCGAAACACCTGCCGCAGGCCAAGCGCTCCAGCCTCTATTTCAACCCGACGTACGGATTGAAAGGACATCACAACAACGATGAGGACGTCGTCATGAGCAACGCTTCCAACCCGCATGTAATCGTCTACACAACACCTACTTGCCCTGACTGCCGGATGCTGAAGGATTGGCTCAACCGAGCAGGAGTAGCGTTTGAAGAGCGCGACCTGACTGACCCTGCCATCAGTGACGAGGCGAAAGCTCGTACCGGTGTGCGCATCGCGCCGATCACCTTGGTCGATGAGCAGATCTTCTACGGTACGTTCGCCTCGCAGAAACCTGGTCTGGTCGAGGCGCTCGGTCTCTCCAATATTGCCTGAGTAGTCGCCATGACGAACCATGTTGAAATTCTGCAGACCGGCGCGATCATTGCAGTACCGGCAGGCGTCACGATTCTGGATGCAGCACTCGCCGATGGAATCGCCTATCCGCACGGATGTCGTACGGGGCGCTGTGGGTCCTGTAAAACCCGTCTCGTCAGCGGGGAAGTCGAATGTCTAGAACACAGCCGTTTTGCGCTGACGCAGGAAGAAAAAGCCCAAGGATTGGTTCTGGCGTGTCGCGCCATTCCGACAACCGATGGCGTCGTCAGCTGGCTTGATGACGATCAGGTAGTTCTTTATCCGCTCCGCCGTCTGAACTGCAAGGTGACGCTGGTCGAGGCAGTTACGCACGACATCAATCGTATCCAGGTCGTCAACGATGAAGGCGAGCCGCTGAGCTTTGCTGCCGGCCAGTATGTTCGACTTACGTTCCCGGGCCTGCCAAGCCGTGATTACTCTATTGCCAGCCCGTCAGGTAGCCAAGTACTGGAGTTCCACCTTCGTCGAGTACCCGGCGGGACAGTGACTGAGCCCATCCATGCGCAGCTGCAGGCCGGTGCCCAGGTGCTTGTTGAAGGTCCATTTGGGTCTTCGTTCCTGCGCGAACAGCACGCCGGTCCAATGTTGTGCATCGCCGGCGGCTCGGGTCTTGCACCCATCACTTGCATCGTTGAGGCTGCAATCGCGCGTGGTATGCGCCAGCCAATACATGTTTACTTCGGCGCCAGAAGCAGCAGAGATCTATACCTCGTTGAGCACTTCCAGAGTTTGACCCGGCAGCATTCGAACCTGACATTCACGCCCGTGCTATCCGAGGCGTCCGAGCAAAGCACTTGGCGGACCGGGTTGGTAACAGACGCTGTTGCCGAAGACCTGGGGGATCTTGATGGTTGGAAAGCTTATTGCGCCGGGCCACCGGGAATGGTTGAAGCAGTTATGCGGATAACAAAGACCAATGGCCTGCGGCCAGGCGATTTGCATGCGGATGTGTTCCATACGCCGGGATGAATGCTGTACTGGCTCCCGAGAACATCGGCTCGCTCCCTGAGTCCATTGCCAATGCAGCGCCGCAGCGCGCATAGAGAAGTTGTCATGGAAAGTGGCGCTGATGATGCTGCCCAGCGCTAGCGTTGCACTACGTTCGGAAGCGCAAGGGTTCGTTTCCCCCGCAGGCCGGCAGTCGTGGCCTTCTGCTATCTTCTGGAGGTATACGGCTGATCCGGTACGGACCAGCGCCATGGCAGGTCCACTGCTTTGGATATCCCAACACGAGGACCTATCACCGGTGCAGCAGGGGGAGGTGTGCCATCGGACACAATCCGGATGCCGCGATCACCGCTGACCAAGTCCGCGCCGTCATGCGCGCGGTTGATGTCGAATGCCTGGGAAAGTTTACCGGGGCCGTTGGCGAGATCGATGGGGCGCTTTGCAGCAGACCTTGCCAGATACATGAGATCCAACCTGCTCAAGGGTTGCGCTGCCCTGAGCAGCACGCCAACACCTTCACCGACTTCACCGCAGACTGCATTGCTTCCCCAGTGCATGCCATAGGTGAAGTAGACGTACAGATGCCCAGGAGGGCCGAACATCGTCGCGTTGCGCGCGGTCTTGCCGCGGAACGAGTGAGCCGCGGGATCTTCGCTGCCGGCATAGGCCTCCACTTCAACGATGCGTGCGCAGCGGCCGTCGTCACTTAGCAGGATCTTGTTCAGCAGCTCCGGCGCCACGACCGTTGGATGCCGACGATAGAACTCGCGTGGCAGCACCAGGTTGCGTTCAAGAAGAGACTTCATAGGCTGTGATCCTACCCGCAACGTCGAGCCTGCGCGTGAGGCCCCCGTCAGCAGGGTTCCTTGGGAAGGTCGCGCCATCCGCCTTCGATTCGTTCCAGTCGACGCCCTTGGATGCAGCGTTGCCCAGCGCGAAGTGGGGCAGGCCGGGATTGTTCCCACAGTAGCTGTCGCAGCCGAGCAGCTTCCGCCACGCCAACGCCGTCTGCGGCTGCCATCTGCCGTTCGAGTTGCTTCAATTCGGTTTCAATTGTCGCCTGCTGCTCTGGCGTGGGCGTCAGTACGCGCTCCAACGCAGCCACTTGTCGTCTTGCATTCCACTCGATCAAACCCATGGCGATCAGGACGGCTGCGACGACCAGAATGATCGCCCGTACCCAGAACCTGTGCTCGTCCGAAGGCAGGGAATTGACGGCGGTTCGCGCCCCATGCCGGTGCCGCGGACGGATTTCCACTTCGCTCAGATCGGCCTTGCCGAATGTTGGTTCCTGGCGTTCTCGTTCCATGAAATACTCCGGTACGGCTCTTACTCCATCCCGCAACTTGCCCCCGCGCAGGTCATCGTGTTGTAGTCCAGCAGTGTTGAATGACCTGGGTTGCCGGTGGGGCGCGGAACACCGTAGGGCACGATGAAGGTAGCCGAGTGGGCACCGTACAGCCCGGCAGGAATCTGCATCGCTTTCAGCACGACGTAGCCGTTATGCAGATAAGACCGGGTACGCCGGTTGTCGCTCGCACCCGATACGGGCGGGACATCTTTTTTGTTTGCGGCGTCGTAGGCGACCTGCCATTCCTGCGCGTCACTGGACCGCGCTTCACGCAGCAAGCCCTTGGCAACGGCATCGCGCAAGCCGGCTTCGCCCGCCAGCGGCACGCTGCGGTTACGAAACTGGTCTGGTGGCTGACTGGCGTCGGTCACCATCCCTGTGCCGTTGGCCGTGCCTACGGTAACTAAGCCGTTGTTGGCGATGAATGCCCGCGCCACCGGCTGACCAAACAGCCGTCGCGCGATCGGGTTGACCTGATCAAGCCTGCTCTCGCTTAGATAAAAATAGCCACACGCGCCTTTGTTTTCGTAGCTGCTGTTCAGGCGCGGCACCGATGCTGGCAAGCCGGCAATGGTTTGCCTGTGATAGCCGCTGACCAACACACCGACGATACGCGTCTGTGGTGACCAGCCAATATTCCAGACAGTGGGCTCGTAAGCGCCGAGCATCAACACAACGGGGCTGCTGGTCTCGTTCACGGCGACATCGATCTGGGTCGCTTCGTGGCCGCTTTGGTCAATCTGATAGTCCAGTTTGCGGCCGGAATAGGCACCGGCGGCGTAGACGGTGAATTTGGCTGACAAGCCCGGCATTTCGCAGGTGGCAGGGCCTGACGGCTGAGCGGCAGAAGGACGGGGTTCGAACGGAACAAGGCGGCTTTCCGCTGCGGGTGTTGCGCTATCGGCTACTGGACTCCCCGGACTTGCTGTGGCGGGTGCCAAAGTGGTGCTCTCCGGCGCCGCGTCGGTAGCTGCATCGCGGGAAAGCGGTTCGGCGGCATCCGCAGCACCGTTATCTTCCTGCTTGTTTTGCCCTTGCGTGCGATCAAGAAAGTCGCAGCCGGACAAGAACATCAGCGCGAACAGCATGCCCGCAGCATTCCCTATGTTCATCGAAGACCCCCATGTCGTGGCGCAATCCTATGGTCAGACGAGGCTGCTGTCGACTGCCCCTGGCGCCGCATGGCAGGTGCCCGTTTGTGCCAGATGCGACACGCCAAATTTCGTTCCACGGCATGCGAGTTCGAGATTTCCCCAATGCACGCCGAATGCTTCGGCAAGTTCCTTGTAAGATGGGTGGATGTGCAAGCGGCGGATGCAAGTTTGACGTGATTCCGGAACATTCCCCATTACTGGGTAGATTCTCCGCTTTATAGTCGCGGACCATCTGAATCTGAAGGAAGCAGATCGAATGTCAAAGGGTCCCCCCGATCCATGAGCAACTAGGGTTCTGGGCTGGTCTACTGGGGCCAATCATTGCGGCTTGGGTGGTATTCGGAGGTGAAGCCGCGCGGGACAGGATGGCTCCGTACGTCGGTCTCTACCATACAGTTGTAGCCATCGCGACCGCGACCGTGGTGCTGTGGGTGATTTTGTTCACGGTAATGCTGATCACCCGGGAATGGCTCGCTTGCGCATTGGGAGCTTCTATCGGAGTACCGCTTGCATTGGCATTTTGGTTTGGTGCCAGCGCGATTCGAGATTACGTGGCCGAGCAATGTGCCGAACGAGTCCCAACCGAACAGCCATTTGCACGTAACCATCACCCTTGGCTTTGCTTTGCGGCCAGCCGCATCGTGCAATGAGCAATCAAAGCGTTCGATAAACGGGTAGTCAAGGGCCTGCCTGGACAGGGAGCGTGATAGAGACCCTTTGGTCGCTGCTCCGCTTGTCCACTGGCGTGTCTCCGACGCAGTTTCATGCGTGGAGGCACCATCCGCGCTACTCAGACTCAGACCCATTAAGAAGGTCATGAATTCGCAACCGAAATAGCGCCTGGCCACGATCGAACAGGAGCTGTATCGATGGTTTCCAAGGCCACTCCAGAATCGGAGCCTGCTTGTTCCGACACTGGTGATTCAACACGGAATGTATTGCTACACCTCACCAATCAGTAGGCGCATAGTCCTTCAGGAACTGCCCCCAGACGTGTTCGCCGGTGTTGAAGCCGTGAATGATCGGGTCGACGATGCGGGCGGCGCCGTCAACGATGTCCAACGGCGGGTGGAAGCGCTCTTCCTGCACCTTGCGGGCGGCCAGACCTGCCGGATCCTCGTCGGTGACCCAGCCGGTATCCACGCTGTTCATGTGGATGCCGTCGTTCTGGTAATCGGCCGCCGAGGTGCGCGTCATCATGTTCAACGCGGCCTTGGCCATGTTGGTATGCGGATGGCGGGTGGTTTTGAAGTTGCGGTAGAACTGGCCTTCCATCGCCGACACGTTGACGATGTGCTTGTCGCGCTCTGGCGTGGCCAGCATCAGCGGCTTCAGGCGTGCGTTGATGATGAACGGTGCAATGGCATTGACCAGCTGGGTTTCCAACAGCTCCACCGACGGCACCTCGGCCATGCGCAGGCGCCAGGAATTGCTGTCGCGCAGGTCCACCTGCTGCAGGTCCTGGTCCAGGCGGCCATCGGGGAATAGATGGCGCTGGCCCAATAGTTCGTCAGCCAGCAGCGGCACCTGCGATAACTCGGCAGCACGGGTCAAACCGTCAGTACCGACAGCTTGCGGCGATGGCAGTGCGGCTGCCGCGACGGGGAGCAGGTCGGCGCTGCGCAGGCCTTCGTAATTGCCGATCAGCTTGCGGATGGTTTCCGGCAGGCTCTGCACGGCAGCGGTTTCGCCGGCCATCATGTGCGCATAGAACTGCGGCGGACGACGCACGGTCTGGCAAGCGTTGTTGATGATGAAGTCCAAGCGCGTGCGCGTGGCCAACAGCTCGCTGCAGAAGGCTTCGACGCTGGGCGTGTGGCGCAGGTCCAGCCCGTACACCTGCAGGCGGTGGCCCCACACGGCGAAGTCGGGTTCTTCGGCATAGCGGGCGGCCGAGTCGCGCGGGAAGCGCGTGGTCACGATCAGCTCGGCGCCGGCACGCAGCAGCTTCAGGCCGGCCTGGTAGCCGATCTTGACGCGGCCACCGGTCAGCAACGCCACGCGCCCACGCAGATCGGCGGTCTCGGTGCGCTTGATGTAATTCAGATCGGCGCAGGCCGGGCACATCTGGTCGTAGAAGTGATGCAGCTGGGTGAACTTCTGCTTGCACACGTAGCAGTGGCGCAGCTCGGGCGAATGCACCGGCTCTTCCGCTAGCGCGGCACCTTCACCATTGCTGGCATCGTGCAACCCGGCTGCATGCGGTGGGAAGTAGTTCGGGGTGCTGAAGACCGGCTTGCGGCGCAGGGCGCGGATGCCGGTCTGTTCAAGCAGCGCCTCGGACTTGCGCACCTTTTCCTGGTGGCGCTCACGGGCCTGCTTCTTGAGCATCTGCCGGCGTGCCTTGGGTTCGGGGTGGAAGATCCTGGCAACGACCTGGTGCAGGCGTACACGGTCGGCTTCAGGCAGCGCATCGAGTACGCCGCGATCCGCGTCGATGGTCTCCAGCAGATCCAGCGCGTCGCGCAGACGATCCGCCAAGGGCAGGGCAGTGTCAACAGGGGTATCGATGGCGTTCAAATGACGATCCGGGAAGAGCGGCGGCAAGCCGTGAATGGACAGCAGAGCGATGACCGCCTCGATGCGGGTCCATGCTGTAGCGGGCCGGGAGCGTCCGGCCGGCGGCAATTGTCCCAGATATCAGGGGGTTGGCGCCAATGTCGGGTTGATGGATGGGCGGCAGCGCCTGCCCAGCCGCCTTCCAGGGCTGGGCGCACCGCAGCTGATGCAGCTTGAACGGTGCCAAGGACCGGTCTCGCCGACCTGGGCCATCAGCGCCATGCACCACCTCAGCTAGCTTGGGCAGTGGTTTCCCAGGAGATGAAGGCCCAACGCCTGGTGGGTGCCAATCCAAGCCGATTCAGGGGCGAATGCCCGTGCCACTCCGCGATCCTGCTGCGCTCGTTCATCTGCAGCTCGCCGAACAACTGTTCCGCCTGGCGGACCAGATCGTCGGCAGTCTGTGTCTGGTCCAGTGCCGACACCGGCAGATAGTCGAGCCGGGGCTCCCGTCCCATGTCCCAAAGCAGCTCCATCACATAGCGATGGTCCGGCATGGGAATCCATTGCCGACCCAGCAGCGCCGCAAGCTCCAGGACGCCAGTACGCGGCTGCGTGGTACAGCTCACGTAGACGCGCTGCGCTGCGTGCGCGTCGAGTTTCATCAGCGCCCGTTCCAGCTCAGGGACCATCAGTGAACGCGAGGCGATGGCGACATCGCAGACGGGCAGCTTGCTCCAGTCGTCCTCCCATGACAGATGGTGTGGCTCGATGTTGTCGACCTGTTGGGCGCGGATGGCGGCATGCAGGCCATCAAGCATGCCCTGGCTGTAGTCCAGGGCATGGACCTGTTGCACCTGCGCGGCGATTGGCAAACTGAGCAGGCCGGGCCCGCAACCAACATCCAGCACGCTGTTGACGCCACTCAGGTCGAGCCGCGCCAGGAATGCCTCGCTGTAGTCGTCGTGCCGACGCTTCCAACTGGACTGCGCCGCACGCGCATCCCACGCGCTGGCGGGCTTGGCCTGGAAGCCGCAAGCCAGCAGGTGCTGGCGGTAGCGGGCCATGTGATCGATGGGGGCTGGAAGTGTGGTCATCAGGACAGTGACTGCAGGTCAGGAAGGGCAATGGCTATGCGCGAGGCATCGACGTTGTAGAGCTGCGCCAATCGTTCGGGTGTGGCGACCTCGCGGGCGGGGCCGAGCGCGTGCAGGCTTCCGTTGGCCATCAAGGCAATGCGGTCTGCCACCTGCAGCGCATGCTGCGGTTGGTGTGTGGACAGCAACACGCCGATGCCGCGATCGGCGAGGCTGCGCACGGTGTCAAGAATGCGCAGCTGGTTGCCGAAATCGAGGCTGGCGGTAGGTTCATCCATGATCAGGATCCGTGCACGCTGCGCGAGTGCGCGCGCTATCAACACCAGTTGGCGTTCACCGCCACTGAGGGTGCTGACCACGCGTTGCGCCAATACGGCGATGCCGAGCTGATCCAAGCAGTCAAGGGCAATTGCTTCGTCCGCACGCGTGGGCGTGGCCAACAAGCCGAGATGGGCCGCGCGGCCCATGGCAACGACTTCCAGCACCCGCCAGGCAAAGGCGAACGGCGCCGACTGTGGAACGTACGCCAACTGCCGGGCCCGGTGGTTGCGGCTGAGCTGATGCAGCGGCTGCCCCTGCACCGCAATCTCGCCAGAAAAGGCGGGGAGCAGGCCAAGCAGCGTGCGGAACAGCGTGGTCTTGCCGCAGCCATTGGGCCCGAGCAGGCACAGTACTTCGCCCGCATGAAGGTGCAGGTCCGAAGGCTCGCCCAGGGGCTGCTGGCGATGGCCTACCGTCAGCCCGCGTGCCTGCAGGAGAATATCGCCCATGCTCATGCCCGGCTCTCGCTACGTGCCAGCACCAGGAGGAAACACGGAACACCGACGAACGCAGTGAGAATACCGAGCGGCAGTTCTATCGGAGCCAAGGTCCGCGCCAGTGTGTCGGCGGCGAGCAGGAAGCTGGCACCCAGCAGCAGGCTGGCCGGCAACAGCCGACGGAAGTCGGCGCCTACCAGCAAGCGCGCGATGTGTGGCACCACCAGCCCGACCCAGCCGATGATGCCGGCCAGTGACACAGCAGCCGCTGTGCATAGTGTTGCCGCGGCAATCAGCGTCCAGCGTAGCGGTGTGACGGCCACTCCCAGTGCGCTGGCCTCCTCATCACCGAGGCTGAGCAGGTTGATGCGCCAGCGCAGCAACAGCAGCGGTAACAACCCGACCAGCAGCAGCGGTGCGGTGACGCGCAGATCATCAAGCACAACGGCATTCAATCCGCCGAGCAGCCAGAACGTGATTGAAGGAAGCTGGGTGTAAGGGTCTGCAAGCAGCTTCAATAGCGAAATGCCGGCGCCCAACAGTGCCGACACCGCAACGCCGGCCAGCACCAGTACCAGTATCGGTTCATGCCGACGCACCAGCGCTGCCACCAGACAGACCAGGCCGACCGCTGCCAGCCCGCCGGCGAAGGCGAAGCCCTGCACCAGCAACAATGGCAGGCCGAGGAACAATGCCAGTGACGCACCGAGCCCGGCACCCGCGGAGACACCAAGAATGTCGGGTGAGACCAGAGGGTTGCGGAACATCGCCTGATACGCCGCCCCGGCAGCGGACAGCACCGCACCAATCAGCACCGCCGCGATCACGCGCGGCAGGCGGATGTTCCATAGCGCCGCATGCACAGCGGGTGGACTGGGCTCGCCAATGCCAAACAGCTGCCAGCCTATCGCCTGCACCACGCGTGTCGGCGATACAGGGAACTGGCCAACCGAGAATGCCAACAGGATCATTGCCGCCAGCAGCATCCAGCCACCGACATGCCACGCCCAGCGTGGCATCGGGCGCGCCGTCATTGGCGCCCATCCAGGCTGCGCGCGATGTCCGCTGGTAGCGGCTGATCCCAAAGCAGTTGATGCAGCGCGTTGATGCGCGTGCGCAGTGCTGCCGGTGCAAGCGCCGGCGATGCACCGGGATGCAGCCGCGACAGCAACCACGGCAAGCCGAGCAGGCGATTGACGCCGGGCGGGCCATCCAGCCAACCGAACGGTAGTGACGGTGCGCAGTGCAAGCGCCCTTCGCGCACCGCACGCAGGCTGCGCCAACGTGTGTCCCGCGCCGCGCTTGCGGCAAATTCAGCGTCCTGGGTAAGGATCACGTCCGGGTCCCAGGCCAGCAGCTGCTCCAGCGAGACACGTGCCAGCCCCCCTTTGCCAGCGGCGGCAGCAACATTGCGGCCACCGCAGAACTCGATGACCTCGGTGTTGATCGAACCGGACAGGCCACTTTCCAGCCCATCGCTGCCGCGCCCGTAGTAGACAGTCGGACGCGAGGCGGCAGGGCGGGTGGCAAGCACCTCGCGCACCAACGCCAGCTGTGCTTCCGCTGCCAGCGCCAGCGCCTCGCCACGTGCGGCCATACCAAGCAGCTTGCCGACATGGCGCAGCTGTGCAGGATGATCGGGCAAGCGTCCTGCAACCAGCTCGACTGGAATTCCGGTCTGCTGCCCCACACGCTCGGCGGAGTCGCGATAGCTTGCGTCGAAATCACCAGCATCCAGCACCAGATCCGGCTGCAGCTCAAGCAGGCGTTCCAGGCTGACGGTGCTGCCGCGTCCGGCAAGACGGCCAACCATCGGCAGGCCGCGGAGTGCCGTGGGCAGCAGCGCCAGCGCGCTTGGCGAAACCCGCATGGGCCAGCCCAGTAATCGCTGCGGCGCGATCGCTGCAACCAGCACCGCTGCTGGGGCGCCCGCAGCAAACACGCGCTGCGGCGGGCCTTTGGGTTCGCCGAGGCGCAGCACGCGTTGTGCGGGCATTGCCAATAGTCGGCTTCCTGCAAACAGCAGCGGAGCCAGCGCGAAGGCCTGCAACAGGGCGCGACGTTTCATATCGCCTCCTGATCTTGCTGGCGGCAGCCATCCCACCAGTGCTGCAGGGCCGCGTCGGTGGCGGGAAGCTCAACCGCCATGCCACCGGTGAACGCGCGCCAGGCTTCCAGATAGGGAAGCTTCACTGCGGTGAGCAGCGGGATGCCGGCCAGCATCAGCGCCAACAGTTCGTCGGCCATGCCGCCGCCTTGCGACTCGAGCGTGCCGAACCGATTGGCAATCGCCAGCGCCGCCGGTTCCTGCGCGGCGCGACGTAGTACGACACTGGCATCGGCAATGCCACGCGGATCGAGATTGCAACCACAGGCAGCCGCGCCCAGCGCCTGGCTGATGGGGTAGCGGGACTGCGGATCGGTTACGTCCATCAGCACCATGCGCTTGCCCGTGGCTGTTGGCGCATGAGGCAGGTGCACCAGCCCGCGGACGCGGTGGCCGGCTGCGAGCTGGCGGGTAGCGAAAGCCGCCAGCAGCTCATCGGGCTCACCGTTGCCGTCGTGCACGATGGCGGCGATGCGTGCGGGCTGGGCGTTGCTCATGCTCAGTACCTCCAGTTGGCATTGGCAAACCAGGTGCGGCCGGGCATGGGGTAGCCATCGGCCAACTCGTACCATTTGTCGCCGATATTGCGCACGCCCAGATCGAAGCCGACGTTGCCGCGCGGTGACCAGCTCGCCTTCAGTCCACCGATGCCGAAGCCAGGCAGGGCACGCACCGGACGAGTTGTATCGGCATAGCTGACCTTGCGACCTTGTTCGGCTTCCAGACTGGCCTGCAGACGCAACTGCGGCAGCAGCTGCCAGCCAACGGCCATGAACAAGCGCTGGCGTGGGCTGTCGAGCAGGGCCACATCCCGGTTCTCCAGGTTGGTGCGCCGCAACCAGGTGTAGCTTGCCTGCAGGTCCCAGTCGTCGCCTATGCGCTGCTGCAAGCCCAGCTCCATACCGACGTTGCGGGCACGGCCAATGTTCTGTGCCTGATTGCAGGTGCGACCGCCGCACTCAGGCGAGGCAACGACGGCGGTCTGGATCAGGTCATCAATGCGGCTGTGGAACACCGCTGCCTGCAGTTGGCTGCCTTGCCACCAGCTACCGCGCAGGCCGAGTTCGAGATGGGTGGCATGCTCGGGGGCGAGGTCAGGGTTGGGCAGTGCGGCCCCCATGCGTGCCGAGTAGCGATCCTTGATGGTGGGGAAGCGCGTGCGACGTGCGGCGCTGGCATACCACTGCTGCTCCGGTGCCAATTGCTGCACGTACTCCAGAACGGCATTGGTGGCATCGGCACTGCCGGTCGGCCAGTAGTAGACACGCTTGGCCTCGCGACGGTCATGGCCGAGGCCTGCGCGCAGGTGCGCGGTGTCAGTCAGTGCGATACGGTCTTCGATTGCCACCGAGGTGGTGACATCGCGGAAGTCCTTGGTCGGCGAGTGCGGGTTGCGCTCGCTGTGCTGGTCTTGCTTGCAATGCAATGCAAGCTGCAGTTGCTGGCGGGGCAGGGCGTTGCTGGCCAAGGTCAGCGAGCCGCCGATTGTCTTGTCGTCGTAGATGCTGGGGAAACTGGTGTTGTCCAGCGTGGTTTGATAACTGCCGTCGGTGTAGGCCTCCAGTCCGTTGCCGTAGGTGTCGCGGTACAGGCGGGTGCGCAAGGTCGTGTGCTGACCGAGCTGGGTATTGCCGATGAAGTAAAGGCTGTCCTTGTCCCACCATGGCCAGCGCCAGTAACGGATGCCGCTGCGTGCGGTTCCCGTGTACACCGGGTTGCCCTTCTCGCCATCCTGGCGCGCGTAGCCGATGGCATATTCATCGCCCTCACGCGGCGTATAGCCGAGCTTGAATGACAGCCGGCGATCTTCGCGGTCGGCGTTGCGACGGTCATCACCGGTGTCGGTAGGTACGCGCTTGTAATCGACGAACCCGTCCGGGAGTGGGAACGCATCCGCCTTCAGGATTGACCAGCCGAGCTGGTAGTACCAATCACCTTGGCGACCGCCGAGGTTGACCGCCGCCTTGCGCTCGCCGCCATCGGCGACGCCCAGCCGCAGGTCAGCCTCGAATGGACGCTCCGGCCGCCGGCTGATCAGGTTGATCGCCCCGCCGAGGATGTTGGGCCCATAGAGCAGTGATGCGGCGCCACTGGCAACATCGATCCGGGCCAGGTCGAAGGTGGTGAAACGACCGAAGTCGACATAGCCGTCATAGGGCACGTACAGCGGGACGCCGTCGAGGAATACCGGCACCTGGCGGGGATCGAAGCCGCGCAGGTAGACCATGTCCTCGTTGCGCGAATTGCGTGCCAGGCTGACGCCCGGCAGTACGCTGACTGCCTCTCCGACTGTGTTGCGGTCCAGCTGCTGGATGCGGTCCGCGTCCAGGTTGCGTTCGGCGACAGTGGGAGAGGTGCCGCGCTCGGCGTGGACATCGACACTGCCCAAGGTGAAAACCGGCGGCGCAGTCGCTGTGTCGGCAGCTGCGGCCGACAGGGGGAGCAGTAGGGCTGACAGCGGCAGAACGAAACGGCAGGTGCGCATGCTCGCAATCCTCGGGTTCGCTATATCCAAAATGATATAACGGTACGGTGAGGTCAACTTCGTGACCGATGCAGGGATTGTCGGGGGGGGAGCGCCGGAGCGTCCTTGATCGATATCAAGCCGGGTGGAGATGGCGCCCGGCTTACACTGACCGCCGCTACCGCTGCAGGGACCAGACCATATGAGCGAGACCGACCCCACGCTTGAGCTGCAAGGCAGCCTATGGCTGAACGTTGCGGGGCAAAGTCTGGGCGGCCGTGGCCGCTTCGCCTTGCTGGGGTTCATCGACGCCTGCGGTTCGATCAGCCAGGCCGCCAAGCGGATGGGAATGACCTACAAGAACGCCTGGGACGCCGTAGACGCCATGAACACGGCAGCCGGCGAACCCTTGGTGTCACGCAGCGTCGGCGGGCGTGGCGGCGGCGGTGCGCAGTTGACCGAGCGCGGACGACAACTGGTTGCGCGCTTCGAGCAGCTTGAACGCGCACACCGCGCCTTCCTGCAATCCCAGCAGATTCCCGCCGGATTGGACGAGGACATGGCATTGATACGGAGGATCGGAATGATCACAAGTGCGCGCAATCAGTTCCATGGCCGGATCAGCGCGGTGGCAGCCGGTGCCGTGAACGATGAAGTGCAGATTGAAGTCGCGCCCGGGTTGACGGTCGTGGCGACCATCACCCACGGCAGCATGGCATCGTTGGGGCTGGAGGTTGGCATGCCAGCCTATGCGCTGATCAAGGCGTCGTCGGTGCTGCTGGCGCAGGGGCAGGGCACGCGGTGTTCGGCACGCAACCAGTTCAACGGTACGGTGGCGCGCATCACCGAAGGCGCCGTGAACGACGAAGTGGTGGTGGATATCGGCCACGGCTGCAGTGTAGTTGCCGTCATCACCCGGGCCGGGACAGCCGCATTGGAACTGGAGGAAGGCGGCCCGGTGGTGGTGCTGTTCAACGCATCCAGCGTCATCATTGGTGTTTCGATGTGATACCCCGGGAAAGCACCGGTCTGGCCCCCGTTGCGCTGGAACAGACGCGTGAACCCGCCGGCAATGACGGGTTGTCATGCGAGCGTCCGCGGTGACCACCCGGCTGACGCGTTCTGGCCTTTGATAGCGCACGGATCTGCGCGCTGCGATGGCCTGTGGCTTTGCGGTACGCTGTCAGGATTGGACGTGTGCCGAGACGGCGGGGCTGCATGAGAAGGAAATCGGTACTGCTTGCCGCCGGCGTCCTGGCGGTTGCGGCGGGTGTTCTGCCACTGATCGGAATGTCCTGGGTGCAGCGCGAGCAGACGCTGAGGACACAGCAACAGCACCTGGACGATGTCGCTGCATCCACCGCAAAGCGCACCGAGCGCACGCTGGATGATGCCAAGCGCGCGCTTGTACGCGCAGGCAGCATTGATCGTACCGACTGCTCGCTCGCGCACCTGAAGATGATGGGCCAGGTGGTTGCCGACGCGCGCAGCATCGAGGACCTGGGCTATTTCGAGGACGGAAAACTGGTATGCACGCGGCTTGGCGTGATCTCGCCGCCGGTGCCGGCCGGTGATGCGGACCTGGATCTTGGCGACGGCAGCACGCTGTCGTATGCCGAGTTGCCCAGGCTGTTCAGGGGCGAGCCCCGGGTGGAGGTTCGGCGCGGCGACTACGGGGTGCTGATTACCCCGGGCCGGCTTACCGACCTGGTGATCAGTACGCAGGTGGTGTACGGCGTTGCCAGTCGTGATGGGCGGGTCCTTGAAGCCTCTGGTGCCGTCCAGCCACGGGTGATCCAGATGCTTCTTGCGGGCAACCAGCCGGGCATAGGCGATCAGTACGCATTTTCCTCCCGACCGGCGGCTGGCCTCGTCGCCTTTGCGCTGACTGACACCGCGCTGACCGGGGCCGCGGCAGGCTTGGATTGGCGGTACCTGCTACCCATCGGCGCGGCCATCTCGCTGATACTGATCGGCCTCATCATCTGGGTATCGAGGCAGCAGCTGTCGCCGGCGAAGACGCTGGAATTGGCGATCAGGAACAGGGAATTCGCGGTTCATTACCAGCCGATCATCAACCTTGCAAATGGGCTGTGCATCGGCGCCGAAGCGCTGGTCAGGTGGCAGCGACCAGGTACGCCGATGGCATTTCCTGACCAGTTCATTCCGCTGGCGGAGGCCACCGGTCTCATCTCACCGCTGACCGATCTGGTGATCGACGTCGGCGTTGCTGAGATGAGCCAGTATCTACGCGGACATGCAGATGCCCATCTCTCAATCAACATACCCGCCAATGAAATGGAGAGCGGGCGGTTCCTGCAAGGCTTGAATGCAGCGGTGGCGAGGGAGGGTCTCCGGCCGGCGCAGATATGGCTGGAGATCACCGAACGCGGCTTCATCAACGCCGCAGCGGCTGTAGCGGTAATCGGCAATGCGCGCTCTCTCGGCTACCGGGTCACCATTGATGACTTCGGCACCGGTTATTCAAGCCTATCCCTGCTGGAGGGCCTCTCGCTGGACGCACTCAAGATCGATAAGTCCTTTACCCGCGTTATCGGCGCTGATGCTGCGCAGAGCATCGTGGTGGACCATATCATCAACATGGCGCATGCCCTGAAGCTGACGATCATCGCCGAAGGAATCGAGACGCCGGAGCAGGAAGCCTATCTGAAGCATTCCGATGTGCAGTTCGGGCAGGGCTGGCTCTATGCGAAGGCGCTTCCCATACATCAGTTCCTGGCCTTCGCGGCAGGGAAGGGTGTTCCGGCTGGAGAGAATTGAAGCAGCGTTATGAAGCCACACCGCTTCAACCACCACGCGCCACGAAGGCGGGAACGCCGCTACGCCCTGCTGATGTGCACCGGCACTGATTTGTAGGACGGCGTGCCACTGGCAGGGTCGATGTAGCTCAGTGGGATAAGGCAGTTTCCTTCCGGGTAATACGTCGCTACGGACCCACGGGAAATCTGGTAGCTCACCGCAATGACGTTCTCCAGGATCCTTTCGCCCTCGTTCTCAAGTGCCGTCGTTATGCGGATGCGGTCGCCCTGTTGGATCCCGCGTTCGCTCATGTCCGCTTCGTTCATGAACACGACATCGCGGCGACCGAAGACGCCACGGTAGCGATCATCCAAACTGTAGATCGTGGTGTTGTACTGGTCGTGACTGCGGATGGTTGCCAGCTTCAGCACCGCCTTGTCGACGGCTTTCGGGTCTTCAGCCAGCCCCGAGAAGCGGAGGAACTCGGCCTTGCCCGATGCAGTGCGCCAGATGCGTTGGGTAGGCGGCAACGGCAGGCGGAAGCCACCGGGAATCCGGATCCTGGCGTTGTAGTCGGAGAAATCGGGGAACACCGCTTCGATGGCTTCGCGTATCAGGTCGTAGTCAGCCACCATTTCCATCCACTGCACGCGACTCGATGGCAGGGTTGCGCTGGCGATGCCTGCAACGATTGCCGGCTCTGAACGCAGCTGCTCAGAGGCTGGTCTCAGTTTGCCCCGCGATGCATGCACCATCGACATCGAGTCTTCCACGGTGACCGCCTGCGGCCCGGTGGCTTGAATGTCCAGCTCGGTTCGGCCGAGGCAGGGCAGGATGAAGGTGTTCCTGCCGACCAGCAGGTGGCTTCGATTGAGCTTGGTGGCTATGTGGACCGACATTTCGAGTTGGCGCATCCCGGCGAAACAGGCATCGCCATCGGGTAGTGCCACGGCAAGATTTCCCCCGAGGCAGATCAACACCCGCGAGCGGCCCTCAATGATGGCCTGCATCGCAGCGACGGCGTCGTGGCCATGGTCGCTGGGCGCGCGGAAGCCAAAACGCTTCTCGATCCTTTCGAGGAGTTCGGTACTCGGCTTCTCGGTGATGCCGACGCTGCGGTCCCCCTGCACATTGGAGTGTCCGCGTAGTGGGCAGATGCCTGCACCCGGCTTTCCGAAGTTGCCACGCAGGAGCAGCAGGTTGGCAATCTGCTGGACATTCCTGGTGCCCGTGCTGTGCTGGGTGATGCCCATGCCGTAGGTGACGATGGTCGCGTTGGATCTGGCATAGGCCTGGGCGACCTTGCGCAGATCGCCCTCAGGCAAGCCTGATTCGGACACGATTGCTTCCCAGCTCGCCGCCTGCAGGTCCCCGACGAAGGCGTCGAATCCCCGGGTGTGTTCTTCAATGAACGCGCGATCCAGGATGCCGGCATCCTCGCCCTCGGCCGCCTCCATCTCCAGCAGGGCCTTCATGATGCCTTTCAGTGCTGCGGCATCGCCACCTATGCGTGGCTGCAGATAGGAAGAGGCGATCTCCGTTGCGCCGAGTGTTGCCATCTCCAGCGGATCCTGCGGATCGGCGAAGCGCTCCAGGGCGCGCTCGCGCAGCGGATTGAGCACGATGATGGGGGCGCCGCGGCGTGCGACCTCGTGCAGCGTTCCCATCATGCGGGGGTGATTGGTGCCGGGATTGTGGCCGATGGAGATGATCAGCTCGCAGGCATCAAAGTCATCCAGCGAGACCGTGCCCTTGCCGATGCCTATCGACGAAGGCAGGCCCATGCTGGTGGCTTCGTGGCACATGTTGGAGCAGTCAGGGAAGTTGTTCGTTCCATACTCACGCGCGAAGATCTGGTACAGGAATGCGGCCTCGTTGGAGGCGCGCCCAGAGGTGTAGAACTCAACCATGTTCGGGTCCGGCTGTTCACGCAGAATCTGCCCGATCCGGCCCAGCGCCTCGTCCCATTCCACGGCCTCGTAGATGTCCTTCTCCGGGTTGTAAGCCAGCGGATGGGTCAGGCGCCCCTGGTCCTCCAACTGGTAGTCCGTCATTTCCAGAAGCGAGGAAACGGTGTTGGAGGCAAAGAACTCCGGCGTAACGCGTTTCTTGGTCGCCTCCCAGGTCACGGCTTTCGCGCCGTTCTCGCAGAACTGGAAGGTAGAGGTGTGCTTGCGGTCAGGCCACGCGCAGCCAGGGCAATCGAAGCCCTCCGGCTTGTTGGTACGAAACAGGGTGATCGCAGCTTCGGGGGCCGCCATCTGTTCGCTGATCGCTTTGGCCGTTGCCCTGAGTGCCCCCCAACCACCTGCCGGAGCATCGTAGTTGCGAATGCCGGGGATGTCCTTCTCAGTCATGGTGCTGCCTCACTCTGGTATGGGTACATCAAGGACGGGGAGGGCAAGCCTGAAGCCGGGTCTGAACAACGAGGGACAGCCTTTGTCGGACGCGATGGGGCTGCGGAAAGTCTGCTTGTCGCAGGCGCGACACAAGGCCGACAGACGACTCGATGATCGTGTGCAGGCCGAATCCCCGGTACCGAACCAGCATTCCATGTAACAGAGAGCCTCCAGACCCGCCACAACACTGACCGTGTGAATGTTGTTTTCGTGTGATTTCCAGAAGTGGATTCCCTGTCGTTGTTTCGCCCGGGCGTCGCGGGTGGCAGATCCGGCCCATGATCACCCGGGCCCGCCAGATCGAGGCCTTGAAGCCACGGCCGGCGCTCGGGTACAGGCTTTCCATTGCTCGGAATTCATGGCACACGTTGGTCCAGCAAATCCGGGTGGACGTTGTGGCTGCCGCCAATCCCCTATTCAGATCCCAGCAGACGTTCCGGATGCGAATACACGTTGAACCGATCACGCCGGGCGAAGCCGATCAGGCAGATGCCAGCCGCGTTTGCCAGATCGATCGCAAGCGCAGTCGGCGCGGATACGGCAGCGACGACGGCCATGCCAGCGTGGGCCGCCTTGCTGACCATTTCATAGCTGGCACGGCTCGATAGCAGAACCAGCCCTGCTTCGGTCGATCGGGAACCGCGACGGAGGCTGCCAACAAGCTTGTCCAGTGCATTGTGCCGTCCGACATCCTCCCGAAGCCGTGTGATCCGGCCGTCCAGCTCCACCCAGGCCGCGGCGTGGGTGGATCCCGTTGCCATGTTCATGGGTTGCATCCGGGGAAGCGAGGACAAGGCCAATCGCAATGAGGCGACCGGAAACGTCGAAGCGCTCTCGATCGGCGGTGTCAACCGCATGATGTCTTCCAGGAGTCTTGCACCGCACAAACCGCATCCGCTGCGCCCAGGCAAGGCCCGACCAGAAGTGGCTGGCAGGGACGCTGCACGGGCAGTGCCCGTTACCTGCATATGAATCTCGATGCCTTCGATGCTGGGATGTACTTCCACCCCGATCAGCTCGGAAGCATCGGTGAGGAGACCTTCGGTCAGCGAAAAACCCAGTGCCAGGTCTTCCAGGTCCGACGGTGTGGCCATCATTACGGCGAAGGGAACACCGTTGTAGCGCATCGCAACGGGGACCTCCTCCGCCACGCTGTCGACGACGACACTACGCTCTCCCATGCACCAGCGGAGCGTTCGCCGAACGGCGACCCCGGGAGGCGTTTCGGCAACAGCAGTTGGATCGACTCGGGACATGCGGGCGGTAACCTGGCGGCTTGGCTTGGCTTGGCGATGTGGACTGCTTGGGCGAGCTTCTCTGACCAGAGAATAGCGCAACCTTGTGATGGCCAAGCCTTGGTGGATGCAGAGTCAGGCCAATTCCGGCCCGCTCGTTCGATATCGACGCTGTTGCCTGGAAGACGGCGGCCAAGGCAAGCTAGGTGCAGCAGTGGCCTGGGTCGTCGCTTGGCGTTTGGTTGGCGGGTCCCCGTCAACCATCAGCCTCAGACGAGCCCGTTTCCCGTCCTGAGATCACTACAGCGTTGGGGAGAACGCAGATAGCCATGGTGAACGCTGCAAGCGCCACGATCATCCTTTGCCTTGTTGCCTGTGGCACATTGGTCTTCTGCGAGTACCGCGGTTGGAAAGCGGGCAAAGTCCTGCTGAAAGTTGTCGCCAGTACGGCATTCCTTGTGTTGGCGCTTCAGCTCGACGCGACAGCATCCGTCTATGGGAAGTTGATCCTGGTGGGGCTTGGGCTGAGTTGGGTGGGTGACGTTTTGCTGCTGTCCCACAAGAGCCGTCTCTTCCTGCTTGGCCTGGCCAGCTTTCTGTTTGCCCACGTTGCGTTCGCGATGGCGTTTGCATCCCTGCCCACGGCTGGCACCGCCTTGGTGGCAGGGTTCGCCATCATGGGCTGTCTCGGCATCGCGGTTGTCATATGGCTTTGGCGCTACCTGAAAGTGTTCTATCGCCTTGCCGTTGTGGCGTACGTGACAGCCATCGTTGCCATGTGTGCGTTGGCGATCGCCGCAAACGCTGCCTCCGGAACGTGGTTGCTTGCAGTGGGGGCGGTGATGTTCGCGGTTTCGGACGTTGCTGTTGCCCGCAACCGCTTCGTGGCACCGGGGGCGATCAACCGGTTTTGGGGCCTGCCGCTTTACTATGTGGCCCAGATCATCCTGGCTTCGTCAGTCGCCGGATGATCGTGGCAGGGATAGGCGTCCGGTGCTGCAATGCGCGCGCCGACGAGCGACAATCCGGTGGGACGCCCAATTCTGAGTAAACTCGCATGGGACTTCTGACCTTCAGCCTGAACGTCACCCTGGATGGCTGCGTTGACCACCAGGAGGGCATCGCCGACGACGAGACACATGCCTTTTTCAGTCGCCTTATGGATGAGGCCGGTGCGATGCTTTGGGGCCGCGTTACCTACGAGATGATGGAGGCCTATTGGCCGGCGGTCGCGCGCGGCGACGAAGACGCTACAGCGGCGATGCGCGACTGGGCGGTCAAGCTGGAGGCCAAGCCGAAGTACGTGGTGTCGTCGCTGCGGACGGCGTTTCCCTGGACCAACAGCCACCACATCGGTGGCGACCTGCGCACGAGCGTGCAGAAGCTCAAGGAGGCGACGCCGGCTGGCGTGCTGCTCGGTAGCGGCATGCTCGCTACCGAGTTGGACCGACTGGATCTGATCGATGAGTACAAGTTCCTCATCCACCCCAGGATTGCCGGACATGGGCCGACCTTGTACCAGCGCGGGCTGGCGAGTACGCGTCGGCTGGAGCTGATTTCATCGACGCCGCTACACAACGGCACAGTTGCCATGCATTACCGGCGTGCGCCTGCCTGACAGTGGGTTGCGCCGGAAGAGCGGGGTTCTGCGGTTTGGTGGGCAACTTGGCCTGACTCGAAAGCCTGTCGCTGGTGCCTCCAGATCGTTATCCCGGGTGCGCTGCGCCCACCCGGGCTGCAGGGTTCAGGTCAACAGCTCTCGGCGAACGATCTCTGCACCGGCGCTGAGTGCATGCAACTTGCCTCTGGCCACTTGGCGAGACAGCGGGGCCATGCCGCAGTTGGTGGATGGATAGAGCTTGTCCGCATCCACGAACTGGAGGGCCTTGCGCAGGGTATCGGCTACATTCTCGGGCGTTTCGATGATGTCGCTGGCCACGTCGATGGCGCCTACCATCACTTTCTTGCCACGTACCAGTTCGATCAGATCGATGGGCACATGCGAGTTCTGGCACTCCAGTGAGATGATGTCGATGCCGGATTGCTGCAGTTTCGGGAAGCTTTCTTCGTATTGGCGCCACTCCGAACCCAGGCTCTTCTTCCAGTCGGTATTGGCCTTGATGCCGTAGCCGTAGCATATGTGCACGGCAGTCTCACACTTGAGCCCCTCGATCGCCCGTTCCAGGGCGGCAACACCCCAGTCATTCACTTCATCGAAGAAGACGTTGAAGGCAGGCTCGTCGAACTGGATGATGTCGACACCAGCCGCTTCCAGCTCCCTGGCTTCCTGATTGAGGATCCTGGCGAACTCCCAGGCAAGCTTCTCGCGGCTTTTGTAATGATCATCGTAGAGCGTATCGATCATCGTCATCGGGCCGGGCAACGCCCACTTGATCGGTTGCGTGGTCTGCTTGCGCAGGAACCTGGCATCTTCGACGAAGACCGGCTTCTGCCGGCTGACCGCACCTACGACGGTTGGCACGCTGGCGTCATAGCGGTTGCGGATTCTGACCGTCTCGCGCTTCTCGAAGTCAACGCCGTCGAGGTGCTCGATGAAGGTGGTGACGAAGTGTTGGCGGGTCTGCTCGCCATCGCTGACGATGTCGATGCCGGCCTGCAACTGCTCATGCAGCGAAAGGCGCAAGGCATCCTGCTTGCCTTCAAGCAATTCCTCGTCCTGGAGCTTCCATGGTGACCAGAGTTTCTCGGGCTGGGCAAGCCAAGCGGGTTTGGGAAGGCTGCCAGCGGTTGAGGTGGGCAACAGTTTCTTCATGGCGGATTATTTTGTATTCCTTGGAGTGATCAGAGCGCGCAGGCTGCGGCCCACTGTTCCAGTGTTTTCCGGTGCGGTCTGATGAAGTTCTCTTCGGTGAAGCGTCCTTGCTTGATCGCCAACTGGCTGCGTTCCTCTCGGTCGTAGACGATCTTTGTCACGGAGTAGTCCTGATGCTTCAAGCTCGGTTGATAGACGCTGCCGGCCGCAGAGTTGGCGTTGTAGATCTCGGGGCGATAGATCTTCTGGAAGGTCTCCATCGTGCTGATGGTCCCGATCAGTTCCAGATCGGTGTAGTCGCCCAACAGGTCGCCAAAAAAGTAGAACGCCAGCGGCGCAACACTGTCCGGCGGCATGAAGAAACGGACCTGCATCCCCATCTTCGCGAAGTACTGGTCGGTTGGGGACAGCTCGTTCTGCAGGTATTCCACGCCCAGTGCCGGGTGCTGATTGGCGGTACGGTGGTAGATCTTGCTGCTGGACGCGCTGATGCAGATCACCGGCAGCTTGTTGAAATTGTCCTTGTAGGCACGCGAGTGCACGAAGTGTTTGAACAGTTTTCCGTGCAGGTCGCCAAAATCATCCGGTGCGGCAAATGCCGTACGGTTGCTGTTGTATTCGGGCAGCAGGACGCTGAAGTCGTAGTCACGCACGTAGGAAGAGAAGTTGTTTCCCACGATCCCGTCGATACGTGTCTTTGTGCGGCGGTCAACGATGGTTGTGTTCAGTATCTCGATCAGCGGAAAGGAATCTGCCGGGCTTTGACCAGATATGTCCATTTCGGCAGAGATGATCTCAAGTTCGATGGCATAGCGATCCCCCATCGGGTTGTCCCAACCGGCCAGACTGTTGAACCGGTTGTCTATCATCCGCAGCGTATTGCGCAGGTTCTGTTGGCGGCTGTTGCCCCTGGCCAGATTGGCGAAGTTGGTCGTCAGCCGCGTACTGTCCAATGGCTGGTAGTTTTCATCGAAGCGGATTCGCTTGAGGCTGAATTCAAAACTGTCTTTCATGGCGGTGCGCTACCCTAGGTTCTGCGGATGGGGGCCGGCACAGCGTCGCGCTGATTCGGCAGGGAGTTTGCTGTCAGGCGGCGATGGTTCTGTTGCTGCTTGCCGCGGCCCGGTGGGTGAGTTCGAGCACCGGCAACGCGCGTTCCACTGCCAATCTGGCGCGTTCGAGCAGATCGGCGTTGTCCAGCGCATGGCCGACGAAGTCCCTGTCGGTCGCGTACACGCCCAGCGGCAGGGTGCGTGCCTGGAAGAAGCTGAAAAGCGGTCGCAGTTGGTGATCGATCATGAGCGCATGGCGCTCGCTGCCGCCGGTTGCAGCCAGCAACACCGGGGTATCGATCAGTGCGTCCTGGTGAATAAAGTCGAAGAAGTGTTTGAACAGCCCGGTGTAGGAACCGCGGTAGACCGGCGTCGCTACCACCAGCACATCAGCGTTCTCGACGGCTGCCAGATCAAGTTCCACAGAAACGGGTAGTTCGCTACGCCTTACCGTACCGGCAAGTTGCGGCGCGAGTTGGCCGAGCTCCACGAGCTGCGGCTCGCAATGGAGCTCGGCAGCGATTAGCTTGGACAGATGCTCGACCAGGGCAGCGGCCTTGGAGGGGCGCTGCAGCCCGCCGGAAACAGCGACAACGCGAAGTGGGGGAGGGTGTGTCATTTCTGCCTTGATGGGGGCTGGATAGTCGCCAGCTGAATGGCGCCGCGTATGAGGTTCGATCCTAGTTGCGGTTTTCGATGAGGTAAAATGGTTTAATTTCACGATTCCATGAAGAAAATTCATTCACATGCTTGAGCGCATCCATCTGAGCATCGTCCAGCAGGTCGAAAAGCAGGGCTCGCTGACTGCAGCCGCGGGCGTGTTGAACCTGACCCAGTCAGCCTTGAGCCACAGCATCCGCAAGCTCGAACAGCAGTTGGGCACCGACATCTGGCTGCGTGAAGGTCGCAGTCTGCGACTCACCCAATCCGGTCAGTACTTGTTGGCGGTGGCGAACCGGGTATTGCCACAGCTGGACCTGGCCGAAGAACGCCTGGGCCAGTTCGCGCAGGGCGAGCGTGGTGCATTGCGCATCGGTATGGAATGCCATCCCTGCTACCAGTGGCTGCTCAAGGTGGTGTCACCCTATCTGGCCGCATGGCCGGACGTGGATGTGGATGTCCGGCAGAAGTTCCAGTTCGGCGGAATCGGGGCGCTGTTCGGCTACGAGATCGATCTGCTGGTCACCCCCGACCCACTGTTCAAGCCAGGCCTGAAGTTCGAGCCGGTGTTCGACTACGAGCAGGTGCTGGTCGTAGCCAAGGACCATCCGCTGGCATCGGCCGCATACGTCAAGCCACAGCAGCTGACCCGGGAGATTCTTATCAGCTACCCCGTGGACATCGAGCGCCTGGATATCTACAGCCAGTTCCTGCTGCCCGCAGGCATTACACCCAGGCGGCACAAGGCCATTGAGACCACCGATATCATGGTGCAGATGGTGGCCAGCGGCCGCGGCGTGGCCGCACTGCCGCGTTGGCTGGTGGAGGAGTACGCGAGCCGGATGGCGGTGGTACCGGTTCGGCTGGGTGCGCGCGGTATCGCCAAGCAGATCTTTCTGGGCGCGCGCGAAGCCGATACCGGCATTGACTATGTGCGGGCTTTCTTTGAACTGGCCCGCAACTCAAGCGCGGTGGCTGCAGCCGGCCTTCGCCAGTGAGACCCCTGATTCCTTCCGATATGTCCAGCCTCCCCAGTTCCCTCACCAGTGGTTACTCGCTGGAAGTAAGTGTAAAAGCCATTCCGGCGTTGATCACGGCCACGCCGCGGATAGCGCCCGGCACCAGCATTTTCATTCCCTATCTTGCAGGGGAAGACAACGCTGCACGGCTAGCTGCGACCACAACGGTTCGGGGACTTGGCTTCGAGCCTGTGGTACACGTTCCTGCACGCCGGATCGCCTCGCTTGAAGCACTGGAATCTTTCTTGACGCGCGCAGCCAATTACGCTGGGGTCGAGCGTTGCTTCGTGATTGCCGGTGATTCGCCCAGCCCCAAGGGCAGGTTCGCCGACAGCGTCTCGCTGATTGAAACCGGGGTGTTCGAACGCTCGGGTATCAAACACATTGGAGTGGGCGGCCATCCGGAGGGCCACCCGGTCATGAGCGAAGCGATTCGCTGGCAGGTACTTGCAAGAAAGTGCCACAGCATACAGATCCGTGGCATGTCGCCCCTGATCGTCACGCAGTTCAGCTTTGACGCGGAGCTCGTGTTGCGGTGGCTGCAAGAGCTGCGCCAGCGCGGCATCCATCACCCCGTGCGTGTGGGTGTGCCTGGACCTGCGAGTGTCGCCACGCTTGCACGCTACGCGGCAATGTGCGGCGTCAGCGCAAGCGCATCGGTCTGGTCCAGATATGGCGTTTCGATCGGCAGGCTTCTGGCCGCGCCGGGACCGGATGGATTTGTCGATCGCCTGGCCAACGGCCTTACCGAAGCGCATGGCGACGTGAGTCTGCATTTCTTCCCGTTCGGAGGCATTGCGCAGACGGTGGAATGGATGGAAGTTTACCGAGCGCGTGGTCATTCCAGTCCCGCTTGAAACCAACGTCTTGTGGGGCGGGGTAGTTGCAACGGGTGTTCGCATATCTCCCCCGGGTAGCGAAGAGGTGCATCCGCCCCAGATACGGCCGCGGCCTGCCGGCCACCGGAAACAGCAACTACCACGCTATGATTCCGACCAACGTTCGGCATGGAGCACGGAATGTATCGGTGGATTCTGGGGGGATTTATTCTCCTCGTGGCCGGTTACGGCCACGCGCAGCAGGTCTTCAAATGCGTCAACGGCAAGGACGTTTCCTACCAGTCGGATCCATGCCCGGGTGCTGCCGTGAAGTCATGGGATGCGGCGCCGGTACTCGAGCCATCGAATGCCGAGCAGTGGCGGATCTATCGTATGCGACGGCAGTTGGACCAGCGGTACGCGAATGATCGAGGTGCAGCGGCCTCGGCTTCTGGCGGCATGGGCAGTGCCAACCGTTCAAACGCTTGTGAGTCAGCGCGGCGGGGACGGGCGGCCGCCTATGAGGCGGCGGGGGTCAAGCGCGATTTTGCCATGTCCAGCTATTGGGACAATCTGGTTCACAACGCTTGCAAGTGAGATTTGTGGCAGAAAAGCCCCTGCGATGCAGCTCGGTATTCCGTCTTTGGGATCAGCCACCAGTTCGGACGCGTTCAAAGCTTTGAAGCGATCTGTTCCAGATATTTGCATGTAGGCGGTGAGGCTGCTGCCTCTGGCATATGCTCAACTGGGCGACGTCCCCCCGGCCTGAGTAGAGGTCGGGTTTAGAGTCCGGTTTTGATCTTATCTGTCTTCGCCACCAGCTGCGCGGCGTACTGGGCAGGTGTCATCCCGCCGAGTGCTCTTTTTGGCCTTTCTTCGTTGTAGTCACGTCGCCAGCTTTCGATGCTGGTACGGGCATGGAGCAATGTTGGGAACCAGTGTTCATTGAGGCATTCATCGCGTAGCCGGCCGTTGAACGACTCAACATAGGCGTTCTGATTCGGTTTCCCTGGCTCGATCAAGCGCAGGGCGATTTCCTTGTCGTGAGCCCAGGCAACCATGGCTTTTCCGCAAAATTCCTTTCCATTGTCCGTCCTGATAACTCGAGGTAGGCCGCGCTGAACTGCCAGCCTGTCCAGCACTCTGGAGACTCCTTGGCCAGATATGGCTCGCTCCACTTCGATGGCAACTGCCTCATGGGTCGCATCGTCGACGATGGTCAGACACTTGATCACCCGACCCTCAGCAGTTCGATCAAATACGAAGTCCATCGACCACACTTCATTTGCAGCGGACGGCCGTATCAGCGGCTGGCGCTCACCTACTGGCACCTTCTTGCGCTTCCTACGACGCACCTGCAGGCCGGCTTCCTTGTACAGGCGCTCCACCCGCTTGTAGTTCACAACAAGCCCTTGCTGCCGCAGCTTCAGATGGATCATGCCCACACCGTAGCGTTTGTGCCGTTGCGCCAAAGCGGCGATCTGCTCACGAAGCTCGGCGTTGTTGTCGGGTCTGGGCACATATCGCAACGCGCTGGCGCTCATGCGCGCTACCGCCAGCGCTCGTCGTTCGCTCAACCCCTTCTCAACCATGCTCCGCACCAGCAGCCTGCGCACTGGTGCGGTCACCACTTTTTTCGCAAGGCGTCCTTGATCACGTCGTCCTCGAATACCTGCTCAGCCAGTAGCTTCTTCAGGCGCGTGTTCTCCGCTTCCAGGTCCTTCATTCGCTTGGCATCTGGCACGCTCATACCGCCGAACTTGCTGCGCCACAGGTAGTACGAGGCCTCGCTGAAGCCGTGCCGGCGGCAAAGATCCTTGATGGGCATGCCTGCTTCAGCCTCACGCAGGAAGCCAATGATCTGTTCTTCGGTAAAGCGCTTCTTCATGTCCAATCTCCTTGTCATTGAGAATTGGACTCCAAACCGTTGTGCTACTCAATCTTGGGGGGACGTCGCAACAGCCGCAGTCGCATCAACGCGCGCGCGTCGAACGCACAGACCGACAGCTACAGCCTGACAGGCTATGGCGGCAAGGCGTTCGACGCAGGCAGCGGCACGCTCAACCTGAGCTTGGGCGCGTTTTATACATGGCACGACATCACGACACAGCGCTACGCCGACGCGGCGGGGCTGCCGCAGAAACTGGAGGCCGACTACAGCGGCAACACCACCCAGGTGTTCGGTGAGCTCGGATATGCCATGGCGTTGACTGATGGCCTCACGCTGGAGCCTTTTGTCGGCGCCGGTTTCAGCAGCCTGCGTACGCACGCCTTCACCGAGTCTGGCGGCGACGCCGCTTTGCGCGGCGATGTCGGTCGCAACAACGTCACCACTTCCGCGCTCGGCCTGCACGCCCGCAGCGCCTTCAACAGCACCCGCGTCCAGGGGCAGTTGATTGGCACGTTGGGGTGGCGCCATGCCTTTGGCGATGTCGATCCCGCCAGCACGATGTCGTTCGTGCAGGGCGGCGAGTCCTTCACCACCCGGGGCGCGCCGATCGCGCGCAACGCCGCGCTGGTCGAGCTGGGAGTGAATATGGCGGTCAGCAAACGCACCACGGTAGGCGTGATCTACGGCGGACAGTTCGGCGATGGTAGTCACCAGCACTCGGGCGCACTGGATGTGCGCTATCGATTCTGATCGCAGACATTGTCCCGGTCCGAACCATCACCATTGCAAATGATGATGCCATGGTGACGGTTCGGCGCCGTCCGGCCTTGCCGCCACATGCATAGGGAAATTTTTGGCCAGCGCCGGCACGGGGGGGTGCTCAGCCAGCTTTGTAGTGAGGGAAGATGGGGGCTGCCGGAGGATGCAGCACACCTGATCGTCAAGCGAATGTACAGACTTGGCGGATTGCTCGGTGAGGCGGAATCGGGAGTAGAGATTTCGGATAGTTGAAGCGCTTTCGGGTGTTTCTTGGGAGCAGGGAAGTGCCCCTTCTGTCTCGGCAACGTCATTCGAGTTTCGATGGTCGATGTTTGTCATGCCGCACTTACCGGCACGTACCCGCATGGAAGCCGGCTGGATGCGTGGAAACCGGTATTCACACTAGCTCGATGCAGTGCTTGCTGTTGGCAAGGATTCCATTTAAGAAGGAAAATAGCGCCATGTGGAAATCGTGCGTGTATGTCCTGGCCTTCGCCCTGATGGTCTGGGCCGGCGACATGGCTGTCGCTTCGTCCGCCCCCGAGTTGCCGCTGCCCAACGAAGCCGAATACACCGCCGAGGTCAATGCCTGGCTGGAGCAGCAGAATGCGGGAAGAGCTGCCGATCAGCTGAGATGGCAACGGATAGTGGCAGGTGTCTCGACAGGGTTGGTTCTGGGCTTTGTGGTCTTCGTCTGGCACACATGGCGCCTGCGTAAAACCTTGACCTTCCGCATCAGCCGTCTGCTGCTTTGGACACCGTGCTTTCTGCTGGCAGGCGCATGGTTCTTTTCGCCCCTGCTGCTGGCCGCGACGGCGCTGGCCCTCGCGATACCGTGGATATGGTGGAGGCACGCTCTGTCGTGGTGGGAGCTGGGCCTGGGCACGTTCCTGAATGTCGCGATGCTGGCCGGGGTATGGACGGTGTTCAGCGTGCTGGCGGGCTTGGGGACCGGCCTATGAAGTCGTATCGGCGTGTCGGTTGCAGGTAGACCGTCTGCATGCCAAGCCGATGCCGCTGGAGGCGTACAAGTGGAATACTGGGATGTGGGTCGCGGGGTTGATGAACCGATCTTCCCAGCACCTTTGCGCAAGCTTTGCTTTTGAGAGTTGGCACAGGGTGTGAAAGCGCGAATAGAGATATTTATCGGGAGAGCAGGGAAGGCCCCGATCTGTCTCGCTATCTTCTTCCAGTTTCCTGCAGGGGCACGGGAACGCAATCAGGCGGAGCGGGTGTGAACCCGCTCACATGAGCTGCGCCCGCCACAGCCTCCTGCACCAGCTTCCGGGCGCCGGGAGCACGGCGCCCGATCCACGTGTGTATTGCAGGTTTGTCTGTGTGGGGCCCACTCAGGTCCTGCAGGGGGAAAACGCATCCAGTGCCGGCTGGTAGACCCGGCTCCGGACGTCGAACAGTCCCAGCATCGAGTGGTAGACGTTGTCATGGCTGTATGCGTTGCGCCACGCGTTCCCACGTACGCAGGCATGGTCCAGCGCTGCGTTCTGCAGGAATTGCGGCGAGAACCACATGATCATCGGTACATGGGTCTGCTCACGCGGTGCAATCGCATACGGCGTGCCATGCAGGTACATGCCTCGCTCGCCCAATGACTCCCCATGGTCGGAGACGTAGACCAGCGCCACGTCGCGTTCACCGGAATAGTGCTGTAGAAGCGCCAAGGTCCGGCCGAGCATCTCGTCCGTCTGCAGCAGCGTATTGTCGTAGGTGTTCACAAGCTCTTCCTTGCTGCACCTGTGGATCTGGTTGCTTTCGCAGGTCGGGGTGAATACCCGGTTGTGCTGCGGATAGCGTTCGAAGTAGGTGGGCCCGTGGCTGCCGAGCTGATGCAGCACCACCAGGGCGTCTCCCTGCATGGCGTCGATCCGCGTCCGGAGGCCATGGAGCAGCACGCTGTCATGGCAGGTTCCATCCTTGTTCGGACAATCGCCGGCAATCTTCATGCGCGGCATGTCCTCGGTGACGATGCGCTCACATACGCCCTTGCAGCCACCGTTGTTGTTGTTGCGCCACAGGATCTGGATGCCTGTGCGCTGCAGGATATCGAGCAGGTTCTCCTCGGATGAGGCACGTGCGCCGTCGTAGTCCGCACGCCCCATGCGCGAGAACATGCAGGGAACGGAGATGGCCGTGGCGGTCCCGCAAGACGCGACATTCCTGAAACTGATGATGTCCGGATACCGCGACAGCGAGGGATTGGTCGGGCGTGAATAGCCATTGAGCTGGAAGTTCTTTGCCCGCGCGGTCTCGCCGACCACGAAAATGACCAGCTTTGGCCGGGCGGCGGCCGAACGCGGGGCACGGATCGCATCTTCGCCTACGCGTTGCAGCGGCTGCCGCTTTGCATCGTGGTGGCTGGTCAGGTAGCCATGCGCATGGCGCACAACATTCAACGGAAGCACCAGGTCCCGGATATGGCGATTGTTGCGGAACAGGGACGCATAGTCCTTGTAGAATCCCAGCGAAATGGTGGCAAGCACGATCGCGGAAAGGACGATGTTCCCGCTCCACCAAAGCGCTGTCCGCGGCACGCTGGCGTCCCTGGTCCTGCACAGGCCGATCATTGCCGCCGGCAGTATGCCCAGCCCGATGATTGTCAGTAGCAGCGACATCGAAAAGTAGGATGCCAGTTCTGCCTGGTTCGTCTCGAAGAAGTTCTGAACCATGCTGCGGTCGATCAGTACGTTATAGTGCAGCATGAAGTAGCTGCAGCTGGCGCTGATGATGATCAACAGCGCCAGTAACGGCTTGCGCAGGTAGGGAAGGATCAGTATCGGCGCCAACAGAAGGTTGAAGGCGAAAAAAAGAAAGACCGGAACGCTCAGGAAGAAGAAAAAGCTACGCGGGTCATGGATTTCAATCGTGGTTGCGAGCGTTTTCCAAAGGGCAGGGTTGCCGATACTGGCGAAGAAGAGTGCGGCTATCCAACCAAGTTGGACGGGATGTAAGCGCAGGGATGTCAGACGATGAAGCACGCACGGTTCCAATGAATAGAAAGTCCGCGCAGTCTCAGAAAGCCGTTGTCAGGAAGTTGTCAGCCGATACCGCCATGACGCGGTTGCTTGTCATCGAGGACAATCCAGAGCTGGTGGCCAATCTGTACGCCTTCTTCGAGCCTCTGGGGTACGTGCTGGACGATGCACGCGATGGCGCAACTGGCTTGAAAATGGCGACGCAGAATGACTATGACGCCATCCTGCTGGACCTCATGCTGCCGCGGCTGGACGGCATGGCGTTATGCCGCAGGCTGCGCCAGGAATTCCAGGACCCCGTGCCGGTGCTGATGCTGACGGCCAGGGACCCGGTGGACGACCGGATACAGGGGCTGGAGGTAGGCGCTGATGACTATCTGATCAAGCCCTTCTCGCTCAAGGAGCTTGATGCACGCATCAAGGCCCTGGTGCGTCGTGCACAGGGCAGGCAGGTGCAGGGTTCCCTGACCTGGGCTGACCTGCAGGTCGACAGCCGGGTACCCACAGCGATGCGCGAGGGGCGCGTCGTCACCTTGACGCCGAGCATGCACAAGTTGTTGCTATGCCTGATTCGGGCAGCACCGGATGTCGTCAGGAAGCAGGAGATGGAGTACCTGCTCTGGGGTGAGGATCCGCCCGACAGTGGTGCGCTGCGCACGCATATCCATGAACTTCGCCAGTGCATCGACAAGTCATTCTCGAGCGCACTTATTGAAACCGTGCACGGGGTTGGTTGGCGTCTGCAAGCCCCAGCGGACCTCGCACAGTAAAGACGGGTGGGGTGAAGATGATCATGGGCTCCTTTGTCCGCAGGATGACGCTCAAAACGCGCATCACCATCACGTTCGTGCTGCTGATGGTGGGGGCAATGGGCGTGGTGATCGCAGCCGAGCAGTTGGACTACGACGATCTGCGGGCGTACGTGATTTCCAAAGGACTGCGAGACGAGGCGCACCAGTTG
This sequence comes from Stenotrophomonas sp. STEN033, assembly GCF_056856655.1. NCBI lineage: Bacteria > Pseudomonadati > Pseudomonadota > Gammaproteobacteria > Lysobacterales > Lysobacteraceae > Stenotrophomonas > Stenotrophomonas sp. STEN033. Next base: position 61,569 of record NZ_JBXFWM010000006.1, on the reverse strand, counting down.
GAGAACAGCCTGGCCAAGGGGAGCCGCCCGAGCTTGCGCGAAGGCAGCCGCTTGTATGACTCCACGTCGGCCCCGGCTGGGTTGCGTCGGTTTGGTCCGGGTTACCACAGCGTCGAGGAAGCCGATGTCTGGCATCTGCTCGTATTCGATCTGGACGGCGAACGCTACTACCTGCTACAGGATGCGCAGATGTATGCGTATCTGGAGCACGTGATCGATGGGTATGCAGCAGTCGTCATACTTTTCTGCATCTTCTGTGGGTTCTGGATCGGCCGGGTAACTGCCGCGCGGGTAATCTCCCCGATCACCCGGCTGGCCGAGGCGGTTCAAAGCAAGCAAATGCCGTTCCCGTTCCAGGACGCGCGCGACGAGATCGGGGTACTCGCCCGTGCATTCGCACAGCACAGCGATGAAGCCGAGCAATTCCTCCAGCGCGAGCGATGCTTTGTCGGTGATGCGAGCCATGAGCTCCGCACGCCCTTGGCGATCATTGCCGGTGCCGCGGAGACGATTGAGCACCAGCTCCCTCCGCACAGCCACCTGATCGCGAGTAGCCAGCGGATTCTGCGTACCACCCAGGAGATGCAGCGCCAGTTGACCTGCCTGCTGCTGCTCTCACGCGATCCGCAGGGGCTTGCCCGCACCGAGGTCTCGCTGTCTGCGTTGATAGAGGAGTGCACGGCGCGTTGCCCGCCTTGGCTGGGGAACAAGCCGGTAGGGCTGGTGTTCGATGTGGTGACGGAAACCAGGCTGCATACCAACGAGGAGCTTGCCCGCAGCGTAGTCTGGAACCTGATGCGCAACGCCTGCCAGTACACGGACCTAGGCGAGGTGCGCATTGTCCTGGACAGGACGCGCCTCACCATTTCCGACACGGGACCAGGTCTTCCCCCAAGCATCGATCCGCGTCAGTTTCAGCGCTTCGACCCGGGCACGCAGCAGAGCGGGGAAGGCCTCGGCTTATCGATCGTGCAGCGCATCGTCGAGCACCTTGGCTGGCAGATGACAGTGGACAGCTCGGACGCAGGCTGTTGCTTTACGCTGGATATGATGGGTGGCACGACGTGAGCAGGAAAGGCATTGCGCGGGACGTGTTCAGTTCGGCTTCCGTACCACTCAAAGCAATGCCATCCAATGAAGCCGACTCAATAGCGACAGGTCCTGTAGCTGACGTTCTCCGACCGGTTCATAGCGGCCACTCGGAAAGAACGCAAACTCGCCTCCCGCAACGCCCTTGGACATCCCTGCACTTGGCTTGAAGGTCTGACAAAGTCCTGACACTGAGCTCCGCACACTGTGCCCTCGTCAATGGAAAGGAGAAGGTCCTGTGGAATCCTCGGGGTCTGCGAAAGAGGGCAAGTTCGATCACGGAAGATCCGGAATAAGGCGAATCATTTACACAGCTATCTATTCGCGGGATGGGTTTGTCGCTGCCTTCAGGAGTGAGGCGGCATTCCGCCAGCTTCTGGTCCTGCATGGAGCATTGGTTCTCGTTGCATGCGTACTGGACGTCAATGCCATCGAGCGGGCGATCCTGCTGGCGGTGTGCCTCATTAGCCTGCTGGTGGAGCTCCTGAACTCTGCCATAGAAGCTGTCGTCGACCGTATTTCGCTGGAGATTCACCCACTCTCAAAACGCGCAAAGGATATGGGCAGCGCAGCGCAGACGATTGCCTTGCTGATGGTAGCCGCGGTTTGGGGCTTGGTTCTGTTTGGTTGAGGAGCATCGAACCAAGGGTGCTGTGTAGGACATTCGTTGGTGCTTTCTGAAGCGCGTTGGCAAACCACATCGAGTGTGGTGCTTGTTGAAAACCGGTTCCTGACATTTCGTGGCTGAGTAATGATCGTGCTTGTGCAGTTGCCGGCACGGTCGATAAGGTTTCATATGAAATAATTCCGATCAACTCCAACCATGAAATGGTCCCGCAGGTGATCGCAGGAAAAGCCCAGTACGAAGGTGCTGTGCAGACCACATACTCCGTAAACTTTAGTGGCGACCCCGAATGCCAACGCAAGCCAAACCCACCACGCTTGTGTCGTGATTGATCCTGGGAAATCCGTGGTGAGGCTTATCTCACCACGCCCAACAGAATGCCGATATGCGAAAACTCTGCTGCTACGCAATCATTGTTGGAATGGCAACCAGTTGCCGGACAACGCCCGACGTCCCCTCAGGGGTTTCGGGTGAGGGCGTGAACTACATGGAAATTTCGCGCAGCATGGGGATCGTCCATCTTAAAACCCATATGTATCTCCCAGGGCGCGAAGGACGCAGTACGGAAGGATCGAAGTACAGGTGCACGGATCATCATGGCAAAGACATCACGCTGATCGCCCATGCTCCTTTGCGAATACCCCTTCAATCCTATTGCCGGGTGGTAGCGGATGCCTTGTCATATGTCTCGTTGAGGTACCCGGACAGGCCTGTTTCAATCGAGTTGCACCTCGTCCCGCATGGAATTGGATTCCGTTCCACCCGAAGTTCGTGGCGCATATCAACGCCAAGGCTCAGCCTTGTGGCGCCTGAGTTCATTGAAGAACAAAGAACACTGGCGAACATCGTTGATCTTGTCGCGCACGAGACGTTTCACCTCGCGGGTGCATTGTCAGGCGACGAGCTTGCAGAATCGGAATCTGCCGCCTACATGACCGGGCTGTGCGCGCAGCTTGCTACGTTGGGAAGTATCAATGTTGCGAATCTTCCTGGTACACAGTTGTTGGCCAAAGACGAAGCGATCGCGGAGTCTTCACGTGCCGCCAGGGAAGTTCGCGACATTGTTGCGCCCATGATGGATGGTGAGCGAATCGAATTGAAATCCCACGGAGGTGACCGCCTTATGGAAATCTGCGAATAGAGAGTGACCAAGCATCGCGACTGACTGCATTCCTACGCTTTTCTTCGGGTTACAACCTCGACTCGTGCGCCATAGAAATCAAGTGCTGTAGGAGAGCCGGCGAAAGCTGGTTCTTTCGTATGTGCGTTGCGGTTCGCTTCTCTTTGGCTCGGCAGCCCCCGTTGTTTAAGCGGAGTCCAAAAGTGGGGCATTCGACGAGTGGCGAATTCTGTATCGGGGATGCCGCCGAGGGCTAGGGTCGCCAAGATCCGCGTCCCGACCTGATAGCTGGGGGCCCCGGTTTCCGCGTGACGCGGCGCCGCTTTGCCAGAAGCCGGCGCTGGTTGGGGCAGAGGGTCAGAAGGCGACGACGGGCATGGTTGTCGGGTCGTCGTTCTGTGAAGAATCATGTCATCAAGTGGGTTCTGCAACGCCACGTTGTTCTAAAATCGCTCAAGTGGTTGCGCATTCATTGTTTTCGTGGACATATCTTCACGAAGAATTTAGGTGGACTTGGCCAGCGTTGGCATTTCACCTTTATCGGCCAGGTCGCCATGGCACGCCCTATCTGGACTGGAACCCTGTCATTTGGCTTATTGAACATTCCTGTTTCGCTGATGTCTGGCGAACGGCGTGTGGATTTGAGTTTCCGCATGCTGGACTCCCGCGACAAGAAGCCCATTCGTTTCGAACGGGTGAATGCGGATACCGGCGAGGAAGTGCCCTGGAAGGATATCGTCAAGGCGTTCGAGTACGACAAAGGCAGCTACGTGGTGGTCGAGAAAGAGGATATCGCCTCTGCTGCGCCACAGACGCATGAGTCGGTTGATGTGGAAGCCTTCGTCGACCGCGACGAGATTGGCATGCGGTTCTTTGAGAAGCCCTACATCCTGGTGCCTGGCAAGAAGGCGGAAAAGGGGTATGTGCTGCTGCGTGAGACGCTGAAAAGCACCGGCAAAGTCGGCGTCGCGCGGGTAGTGATCCGGACGCGGGAGTATCTGTGTGCCGTTGTTCCCGAGGATGATGCGCTGGTGTTGATGATGCTGCGTTACCCGCAGGAGCTGGTGGAACCGGACGACTACAAGCTACCCACCGGCAAGCCCAGTGACTATCGCATCGCGCCGAAGGAAATGCAGATGGCCAAGGATCTCATTACATCCATGGAGGCGCATTGGAAGCCGGAGACATATCACGACGAGTTCCGTACACGCTTGGAGGCGATCATCAAGAAGCGAATCAAAGCGAAAGGTGCCACCACGAAGATCGTGGAGCATGAAGCGGACGGTCACGAAGATGCCGCGACCAATGTCGTTGACTTCATGGCACTGCTGCAGAAGAGTCTGGAGAGCAATCGCCGTACACCCGCCCAAAAGAAGTCGGCAGCCAAAAAATCTGCCAGGAAGGCGACCGCGAAGGTGGCGAAGAAGGCCGCGAAGAAGGCGGTACGCAAGACGTCCTGACAGCCCCATGAGCAGGCGAATCGTACCGCTGGAGGGGCTGGGTACCGGCCCGCGGGGACAGACGTTTCTCTACATGTTTCCGGTTGCTGGTGAGGATTTTGGCAAATTGGGCATCGCGCGGGATCCTCTGGTTCGGTTGCAGGCATTCTCCCGCAGGTATTACGACTTCTTCGATCTGACGCAAGGCTGGTTGGTGGAGGCCGAATCCATAGGCGAAGCGCGCAGCTGGGAAACTCGCTTGAAGCGGCTGTTGAGACTCCATGCAGCACCTGCGCCGATCGAAGTGCCTTCGCGCGCCGGTGGCAGGACGGAATGGTTTCGCGGCGCCTCCCCGCAGTTGGTAGAGGCGCGGGAGCAACTGGCGGCGCAGGGATTTCAGGTTCACGCGCCGCTAGCGAACTGGATTGCCGACCAGTTATTGCCCTGGCGCGATCAACTGGATGGGCTGGAACGTCGCATGATCGCAGAGCTTGGAGCCGTGGAGAACTGGCCTGCGGCATGGGCCCACCCGGTATTGGCCGCGCTGCGGGACGCGTTGGACGCCTGCGCCGTGATGCGGCTTTCGCTGGACGGCGTTGTCTCGCCATCCCTGCAGGCGTGGCATAGGCGCAACAGCCTTTCGCCCTCATGATCGAAATTCGTTCAAACGCCCAATCAGCCACTTTGTCGGCATTGGTTATCGCCAACTATCTGGGTGACCCCCATATTCCGAACCTCTCACGTTGTTTCTGCGTGACGCGCGAAAGGCAGGGCCTCATGAAGCCTTACCATCGCCATGGCACATTGTGGTCAGCTCAATCGTAGGAACGCGCGTGGCTAACGGCGATCTCATCGTACTGAGACCTGAAGGCATGTATTGCCCGGCAGGTGATTTTTACATTGATCCGTCCAGACCGGTCGGGTGTGCGGTCATTACGCATGGGCATGGCGATCATGCGCGGGCAGGCATGGGGTGCTATCACCTTGCCACCGCCGGCCTGCCTATCCTGGAGTGGCGCCTCGGTGTCCAGCACTACATCTGCCATGCCTACGGCGAGCATTTCAGGTTGGGGGCGGCGACGGTGTCCTTGCACCCGGCGGGCCATGTACTGGGCTCTGCCCAGGTGCGGATCGAGGTGGACGGGCAGGTGTGGGTCGCTTCGGGTGACTACAAGCGTCAGCCTGATCCGACCTGCACGCCGTTCGAACCGGTGCGCTGCGATACGTTCATCACCGAATGTACGTTCGGCTTACCGATCTATCGCTGGCCTGAAACCGCCGGGGTGGTCGCCGAGATCGCTGCGTGGCGAGATGAATGTGCTGCGCATGGAGAAGCGGCGATCCTGTACTGCTACGCCTTGGGCAAAGCACAACGGGTGCTTGCCGAACTGCTGTCCCTCGGTGAGGCAGCGCCGGTGTGGTTGCACGGTGCAGTGGAGGCGGGCGTGCAGGTTTATCGACGCGCCGGCGTTGCCATGATTGAGACCCAACGCGTGGCCGACGCAGCACGCGGAGCGGAGTTCGCCGGGCGTCTGGTCATCGCACCACCGTCAGCAGCAGGCAGCAGCTGGCTGCGTCGTTTCCGCCGCGCCCAGCAGGGTTTCGCCTCAGGGTGGATGCAACTGCGCGGCAACCGCCGCCGCGGCAGCTATGACCGCGGCTTCGTCCTGTCCGATCATGCCGATTGGCCTGGGTTGCTGCAGACCGTGCAGCAATCCGGTGCGCGCCATGTGATTGCTACCCACGGCAGTACCGATGCCTTGGTTCGTACGCTCAACGAAAAGGGACTGACGGCGACCACCTTTGCCCTGCCGCGTGGCGAGGAGGACTGATGCACGCATTCGCTTCGCTGTATCAGCGACTGGACCGCAGTACCTCGCTGCTGGAGAAACGCGCCGCATTGATCGACTACTTCCGCGTTGCGCCGATTGAAGATGCGGTATGGGCGTTGTGGTTGTTGACTGGGGGAAAGGTCGGCGGGGCGAAGGCGCGTATCGCCAGCAGTGCCGAACTGCGGCAGTGGGTGGCGCAGGAGAGTGGGCTGCCGGATTGGCTGGTGGAAGCCAGTTATGAGCAGGTGGGTGATCTGGCGGAAACGCTGGCCTTGTTGCTGGCTGATCCAGCTGCTGCAGCGGTGGATATGGGGCTTGGGCAATGGATCCAACAGCGCCTCCTGCCGGCGGCCAACGCGCCGCCGGAACAGCGCCGGGCGGTGGTCGTCGACGCATGGCGGCAGCTTCCGATGCGTGAGCGGTTTGTCTTCAACAAGCTGCTGACCGGCGCGTTGCGGGTCGGGGTGTCACAGGGCGTGGTGCAGCAGGCACTGGCGGAACTGACGGGGTTGGATGTCTCGTTGATAGCCCAACGTATGCTCGGCTTCAGCTCGCCAACTGTGGGCTTCATGCAAGCGTTGCTCGCGGGCGGGCCACAGCCCGGTGATAGCGCCTTGCCGTATCCCTTCTTCCTTGCCTCCGCACTGGAGGGCGAGCCTGCCTCATTGGGGGCCATCGACGATTGGTTGCTGGAGTGGAAATGGGACGGGATCCGTGTGCAGCTGATCCGCCGCGGCGCCGACATGGTTTTATGGTCCCGCGGGGAGGAGCGCATGGACGGGCGATTCCCGGAAATCGAGGCGGACCTGGCGCGGCTCGGCCAGGATGCCCTCATTGACGGCGAGCTGCTGGCCTGGCGGGGCGACGAGGACAAGCCGCTGCCATTCACTGCCTTGCAGACCCGCATACAGCGGCGCAAGCCCGGGCCGAAGGTGCTTGCGCAGACACCTGTGCGGGTGATGGCCTACGACCTGCTGGAGCTGGACGGGCGGGACCTGCGTGAACTGGAACTGCAGCGCAGAAGGCAGTTGCTGGCCGAACTGCTGAGCAGGCACGACTCGCCTCTGCTGCAACTCTCGCCGCAGATCCATGTTCAGGATTGGCATGCAGCCGCGCAGCTGCGCGATGAAGCGCGCCAGCGCGGAGTTGAAGGCTTCATGCTCAAGCGCCGACAGTCGCCGTATCGGCATGGGCGCAAGCGCGGCGACTGGTGGAAATGGAAGGTGGATCCGCTCACCGTCGACGCGGTGATGATTTACGCACAGAGCGGTCATGGGCGGCGCAGCACCTTGTACACCGACTACACCTTTGGCCTCTGGGATGGCGACAAGCTCGTGCCGGTTGCCAAGGCGTACTCAGGATTGAGCGACAAGGAGATCCTGGAGCTTGATCGCTGGATACGAGCACATACCACCGAGCGCTTTGGTCCGGTACGGGCGGTTGAGCCACTGCAGGTGTTCGAACTGGGCTTCGAGGCAGTCAATCTGTCGGCACGACACAAGTCCGGGGTGGCAGTTCGCTTTCCGCGCATCCTGCGCTGGCGCCGCGACAAGCCTGCCAACGAAGCCGATGTGCTTGAGAGCCTGCGTGGGGTGGCGCGGTGAGCGCCGGCCGCGTTGTCGGCACAAAGCGCTTCGAACAACCGTTGACGCAGTGGTTTGCGCTGCGTGGCTGGAAACCCGCCCCGTTCCAGCGGGAGGTCTGGCGGCGCTACCGCGAGGGTCAGTCTGGCCTGTTGGTGACGCCAACCGGTAGCGGCAAGACCCTGGCGATGATAGGCGGCCCCTTGCTGCAGGCGATGATGGAACTGACGGCGGTTGGAGAGAAACGGAAGCAACATCCAAGCACGGCCAACGCCCGCGTGCAGGTGTTGTGGATCACGCCGTTGCGGGCGCTGGCCAGCGACACGGTTCAGGCCCTGCGGCAGCCTATCGAGGGGCTGGGCCTGCCGTGGACCGTAGCCATGCGTACCGGCGACGCCAGTACCCGCGACAAACGCCTGGCACGGCAGGGGAAGGCGGATGTGCTGGTGATAACCCCCGAATCATTGGCGTTGCTGCTGAGCTACCCCGATACGCTGGAACAGCTCGCTCATCTCCAGGCCATCGTTGTCGACGAATGGCATGCGTTGCTGAACAACAAGCGTGGCGTGCTGCTGCAGCTGTGTTTGGCCAGGCTGCGTGAACGGCGGCCAGGCGTGCGCATCTGGGGGCTGTCTGCGACGCTGGGAAATCTTGAAGAGGCTCGGCAGGTATTGCTTCCGCATCTGCGCGATGCCGCGCTGGTGCGCGCTGCGGTACCGCGGACCCTGCACATGAAAACCCTGCTGCCGCCGCAGGGTGAACACTTCCCGTGGGCAGGCCACCTTGGTCTGTCACAGGTGCAAGCAGTGGTGGATCAGATCGCGCAGGCGCGCACCACCTTGTTGTTCACCAACACCCGCGCCCAGGCAGAGCTGTGGTACGAGGCGTTGCAGGCGGTATGGCTTGACGATGGCCAGGCGCTGGCGCTGCACCATGGCTCGCTGGATCCTAGCCTGCGCCAGCAGGTGGAGCAGGGCTTGCGGGAAGAGCGCGTCCGCTGCGTGGTAGCTACATCGAGCCTCGACCTTGGTGTTGATTTCCCCACGGTGGACCAGGTCATACAGCTGGGAAGTCCCAAGGGTATGGCACGGCTACTGCAGCGCGCTGGACGTTCGCGGCACCGGCCGGGTGAGGCAGGGAGCATCGTCTGCGTACCCACGCATGCGCTTGAACTGGCCGAGTTCGCGGCCGTGCGGCAGGCGCTGCGTGCAGGCGACGTGGAGTCCCGGCGGCCGTTGACATTGTCGCTGGACGTGCTCGCCCAACATTGCGTAACCCTTGCGTTGGCGGGTGGCTTCGATTCTGACCAACTACTGGCAGAGGTGCGAACAACATATGCTTTTGCCGATCTATCATTGGATGACTGGACGCAGGTGCTGCAGTTCATTACCCAAGGCGGCAACGCCTTGCAGCACTACCCTGAGTACTGCCGCGTCATCCGCGATGTGGAGGGTATCTACAAGGTGATTGATCGCCGTGTGGCGCTTCGACACCGGCTTTCCATTGGCACGATCAGCAGTGATGGTGCGTTGCTTGTACGCATGGCACGGGGTGGGGCACTCGGTAGCGTGGAAGAAAGCTTCCTGTCCCGTTTGCGGCCGGGTGATCTGTTCCAGTTTGCCGGCCGTACCCTGCGCCTGCTGCGCTTGCAGGACATGACCGCCTATGTGCGCCCAGCCAGGCAGAGCGGCGGCGTGGTCCCACGATGGCAGGGCGGGCGAATGCCGATGTCCACGGACCTGGCTGCACATGTGGCGGAGGTGCTTGCCAACCCGCCAGTGACGCCCGAGCTGCGCGCCTTGCGCCCGCTGCTGGCACTGCAGTCCCGCCTGTCTGCAATGCCAGCCCATGGCCAATTGCTGGCAGAGCAGATCAAGACGCGGGAAGGTTTGAACCTGTTCCTGTATCCGTTCGCGGGCAGGGCCGTGCACGAGGGACTCGCTGCCGTGCTTGCCTTGCGCTGGAGCCGGCGAGTAGCAGCTACCTTTTCATTCTCGGTGAACGATTATGGGCTGGTGGTGACCGCAACTTCGGTGCATGCGTTGGATGAAGCGGCCCTGGCCAGTCTATTGGAGCCGGACGCGCTGCTGCAGGACCTGAGTGAGGCAGTGAACATGAGTGAACTGGCACGAAGGCAATTCCGGGAAATTGCCCGGGTGGCGGGACTGTTGCCACCGTCCATTCCGGGGCGCGCCCTGCGCAGCCTTCGCCAACTGCAGGCGTCGAGCAGCCTGCTTTACGACGTGCTCCGTCAGTACGATCCCGGACACATGCTGCTGCGTCAGGCCGAGCGCGAAGTTCTGGAGCAGCAGTTGGAGGTGGCGACGTTGCAACAGGTCGTGGCCGAGTGTGCTGCCCGCAAGCTGTTGCTCACCAAACCACGCACGCTGACGCCCTTGTCTTTTCCGCTCTGGGCCGAATCCAGGCGTGGCAGTTTGAGCAGTGAGGATTGGAAGCAGCGGGTCCGCCGCGCAGCGCAGTTGCTGGAAGCGCGGCATGGTTGAACGCCTGCAAATGGTGCTCGCAGGCGAGGCGGTTACGCTGTTGGCGGACCGCGCGCTTTATTGGCCAGCGCGACAACGGCTGATCGTAGCCGACCTGCATCTTGGCAAGGGTGCGGTGATGCGGCGGGCCGGAATCGCCGTGCCCAGCGGCGGTACCCGCAGTGACCTTGCGCGTCTGACCACGTTGCTGGACGCTACCAGGGCGGACTCGCTATGGGTATTGGGTGATTTTCTACATGCTGCACGCTCGGAGGGCAGCGACGCGGCCTGGCAGCAGTTCCGTCAGGCGCACTCGCAGCTGGCAATGGCTGTCGTGCCCGGCAACCATGATCGTGCCCTGGATGCCGACGCTGCGGATGTGGAGCTGATTCCCGACGGTACCTGCGATGGTCCTTTCAATTTCCGCCACGCGCCTGGGGAGCCGGACGGAGCGTCTGGTTACACGCTTTGCGGCCATCTGCACCCGGTGTTCAAGTTGCCAGCGATGCGTGCGCATCCGCTGTTCTGGATCGGCGATCGATGTACCGTCCTGCCAGCGTTCTCGCTGTTCACTGGCGGATTGCGGGTCGAGCGCCGCCAGGTGCTGGGCAGCGTGCTTTGCAACGGACGGGATCTTCTGAAGCTGGAGTAATCGTGTTGGCCAGAGCACTGATCTCGATCACAGGGCAGCGGCCTGCCGTTTGTTCAAGTCTCCATCGAAGCAACTGTCGTTCGCCGCTGAGCACCTTCGCTTGACGCGAGGAATGTTGAGATAGATCACACATCGAGGTTTTTTCCAGCCATTTTTGCTCGACCTTCACATGCGCGATCCTATATACGACCAGCCGGAAAACAGGGGCAACATCAGGAGACTAAGCTGTGAAAAGCATGAAACTCTATCTGGAAGGGCCAGGGCGAGAGAGGCGTCCTGTCAAGGTCGTTTCGACAGAGAGAAAGAGCTTGAGAACCATGCTGGATGTACCCGGCAGGCGCGCAGTGGCCGCCGGATTGGGTCGCATGGTCGAGGTGAACACCTTGATGGACGACGAGGGAAACCTTGCACAGCAGATTGATAGCGAGGGCTTCAGATACAGGTTCAATGGATCTGAATTGCCTTGGTCATTGATCGTCGGTTGATTCTGGCGGGCCCCGGGAGGGGCCCGCTTTTCTTGCTCAGGTTACCAGCGTCGCAACGCGGAAGGCGATTGGAACTACAGATTGAGGTAGCTGAGTCCGAGTGCCAGCGCTCCCACATGAACGGCAGCCCTTTCTAAACGACGATATCCCGGTGATCGCAGTCCGGCGCTGAATTCAGGCGCGTGTTTGCTGTATACCAGTGATGCTAGTACAGGGTGGATCCCGCATAGGGAGAAGTATCTTGAACGGATTGAGCATGTTCCTGGAAGGTCCAGGGCTGGAACGTCGCGCGGTGCAGTTGCTGCGAACTGAACGCGTTCCGCTTGATACCTTGCTGCATCACGCGACAAGCAGGGCGGCGGTAGCGTTGATCGATCTCCATATCTTGATTGACAACCGGGGCAACGTCGCCACGCAGGTCGACCATGAAGGCCTGCGCTACCGCTTTCCCGAATCCAATGCCCCGTGGGCGTTGATTGTCGGCTGAAGTCCATAGGTAGCGGGTGGGATCCGCTACCGCTACCGCTGACGCGTTCAAATGCCGGGAGACCACCACCTGTCTTTACACCAAGGTTTGGGCCCGCGAGCTTTGGCTGCGTCGCCGTCACTCGGGCGTGTTTCCTTCATAGACCCGTTGATGGTGTAGAAAGCCATCGCCGCATCGCGCTGTTGGTAAGTGACCAAAGACTGGCGCGGGTCGCAGCCCCGACCCACGCCAATCTGGTCAATCGGGCGCCTTCGCAGGAACAAACGGAGACACCGGGTCGCTGGCCGGGAAAGTTTTCTCCAACGCCTCATCCTGATTTGAACTCTCATGATCTTTGCGCTTGCGACGCTCATGGCTTGACTCGGGGCAGTCACGTTCCTCGGAAGGCTCTGGCGGGTCCTTGCGGTCTCGTATCATTTTGATGGCTCCTGGCGTTGAACGGTGCCTGCAATGAGGTTGCGTCGCTGGCAACGCAGAATCTGATCTACGTGCTGCTAGCAATGTGTGGAGAACTGGCAGGGCGTTGTGAAGAGATCGCTCATTGACCGCAACCGGCCTTTATTCAGGGTTAGCACCTGACCGCGTAGGGTGGCAGCAAGGTCAATCAGAGGATACGGCGATGGCGCGTACGGCACCGCGGGTTCATACAGCTCAAGCAGACATAGAACAGCTCAAGGCCTTGCAGTTGCTGCTGGATGCAGAGCTGGTCGTCGAGCTCCGCATGAAGGACGAAAGCGTATTGAGCGGCACGGTGACGGAACGACCCGCCGTGCAGCAGTTTCGCGGCCCCGATGAGCAGGAAGGAACGAATGGCCAGGTTTCACTTGACGTGCCCGGTGAGGGCGTCAGGTTGCTATGGCTGGATGAGATTGAGCACGTAACGCGCTTGGGGAGCAATTGATCAAATGGCTCCGTCATCGGCGAACTGAGGTGGCGGAAAATTCCACGTTTGATATCTATCAGGTTGATCTATAGACGGACAATACTGATTAGACAAAGAGTGCCGTTTCGGTGACACCGAACTGCACTGCAAGCCTGGCCAGCTCATTGGCAGCGGCAGCTGCGTCACCATGCTGCGATACGGTATCAAGTATGTCGCGATAGGCTTCCCAGAACTCTGGCCCGCTTCCATGCTGTTTGTAGGATGCATGCAGATGCATCCACTGCTCGGTTGAAAGTACCTGTGCGCAGAGTCCCATGATCAGATGGCCTGGATGATCGATGCCAATGCTGCGCCGAATACGAAACACAACAGTGCGATTCTTCGCGGAAGGGTCCGTGCAGCAATCATGGTGCTGGCTCCGTTCGGGTTTACCAGCATGCTGCCAAGTGCGGGGTTAAGCGCTCGTCCCCGGCGCCCTCTGTTTTGCGAAGGCTTCTTCACACCTGGCGGCTGCCGACGAAGGCGCGGGTGGAGGCTAACGCTGGAACTTCACCCGCTCAGGACGATGCAGGCCAAAACCCTGGGCGTAGTCCACGCCCAGGGAACGCGTCGCCTCGCACAGATGCCCGGAGCTCACCCCTTCGGCCACGACCTTGAGGCCGCGCTGGTGGCCGATCTTGGCGATGGCGCTGATGATGGTATGGCTGATCGGATCTGTATCCAGGTCAACAATGAAGCTGCGGTCGATCTTGATCAGGTCCAAAGGCAGATTTTTGAGATAGCCGAAAGACGACATGCCCGCGCCAAAATCATCCAGGGCGATGCTGCATCCGGCACAGCGCAGGCGCTCAACGATGCTCGCCACTTTGACCAGGTTGCGGACTGCGACGGTTTCGGTGACTTCGAAGCAAAGCTGCTGTGGTGGTACCCCGTGTTCTGCGATGCAGCCCAGGATGAAGTCTGCCAAACCTTCGTCCTCGATGCTGGCGCCTGACAGGTTGATTGCACAGCTGCCCAGGGTCTGCGCGGTGGGGTGGAGGTTGCTGAAGTTTGATAGGGCTTTGCGGATCACCCAGCGGTCGATCGCCGGCATCAAGCCATAGCGCTCGGCGGCGGGGAGAAAGACGCCCGGCAGCACGATGCTGCCCTCTTCATCACGCAGGCGCAGCAGCAGCTCGATGTGGGTAGCGGTGTCCGCGCCGGTGAGAGAGATGATCTCCTGGTAGTCAAGCAGCAGGCGGTCCTGTTCCATCGCCCAGCGCAGCCGGTTGACCCATTCCATTTCCCCCTGGCGCCTGCTGGTCTCGTCGTCCTCACGGTAGACGTGGACGCGGTTGCGCCCGTTCTCCTTGGCCAGGTAGCAGGCTGTGTCTGCCCAAGCCAGCAGATCCTTCAGTGTGGGCAACTGCTGGTCGATCACGACCATGCCGATACTGCAGCTGACCTTGTAGCTGCGCTCCTGCCAGGCGAACAGCAGGGTTTCGATGCTCCTGCGGATCTGTTCTGCCAACTGCAGTGCCCCGTCGGCATTTGCGTGGAAGGTCAGCAATCCGAATTCATCCCCACCCAGACGAGCGAGGACGTCGCCGCTGCGCAGCTGCTGGCGCATGATCAACGCGAGTTGCTCCAGCAGCTGGTCGCCGGCCATATGCCCGGACACGTCATTGATAAGCTTGAACTGGTCAAGGTCGATGTACAGCAATGCCCACATGCCGTTGATCGCTGTTGCGGACCGGCTCTTCAGTATCTCTTCCAAACGTCGCTCGAACTCGCGGCGGTTGTAAAGGCCGGTCAGCGCATCGTGTGCGGCCTGGTAGCTCAGACGATCGGTCAGTTCGCGCTGTTCGGAGTTGTCGGTTGCCACCAACAATAGATGTGGGGTCCCATCCACATCCACTTCGGCCATGGAGGCATTTGCCCAGAAGCTGGCGCCATCTGCCCCTCGCAGCTCGGTCTCAAGCCTGTTCCAGCCGCTGCGCAGATCCGCCGGATCTAGGGCCCTGGCCTGCAGTTGTTGATCAAGAAACAGCGAAGACAGTTGCGAACCGGTGGGGTCACCCAGACGCTTGCGTGCTGCCTGGTTGGCGTACACGATCTTCCAGTCGCGGGCATCGACCACCAGCACCAGCGCTGGCAGTAGTTCATTCAACGCACGAAAGCGCAGCTCGCTCTCGCGGTAGCGGGAGCTCATCTGCGCCCCCAAGGCCAGTGCCTTGCGTCGCGTTACCGCCAGCGACCACAACAATGCCGCCAACAGCAGGCTGATGATGGTTCCGGCGATGATGATGGTATCCAGCCGGCCGAGGGCGAAGGGCTGCGGGCGGGGCTGCATCTCCAGATGCCAGCGTCTGCCGCCGAAATCCAGTTGACGGTGCTGCGCAGGCAAGCCGGCAGCGACCATCGTGCCGGAATCGTAGAATGGCAGGGCACGCACATCGGTATCGCGGATTCTTATCCGGAAGCCATCCAGGATGGGGGCTTCCAGCGCGCTTTCGATCAATGGCTGCAAGCGGATGCCGATGGCCAGTGCACCGATCTCCCGAGCCTGGCGCTCACTTGCCGACGCCGGCGTTGGACCTTTGGAATACACCGGCAGGCGAAGCGTAACACCCAGCGGACTCTGTCCTGGAGACGCGTGTTGGCGCAGGGCAAACGGGGCTGAAACAGTGACGGTGTCGGTATCCCTGGCGCGCAGCAGGGCTGCCAGGTTGGCCGGCTGGGTGACCATGTCAAAGCCCAACAGACTGGTATTGCTCTGATAGGGCGATACGAACTCGTAGCGGTAAGCCGCGTTGTCGGTTTGCGGTCGGTCGACCTGGGCACGCCGCGCAAACGCGATGGAAGTGTAGGCCTCGCTACCATCGTGCAAACGCGCGTAGTACTGGCTGAAGCCGGTCTGATCCATCCTGTCGTTGGCCAGAAAGACGGTCTGCATCGCGCGCAGGATCGATGCTGCACGTTCAAGCGGTACCTGCAGTTGCGCAACGCTGGTGTCGGCCAGTGCTCGGCGCGCGTCTGCGGCCCGATGCTGCAGATCGGACCATTCGCGATACGCGATGATCGCCGTGCAGGTCAGGCCGAACAACAGGCCTGCAACCGCCCACGCAAGCGGCGTAAAGGTGCCGCCACGAGCGGGCAAGGCATGCGCGGGTTCTTCTTGTTCTGGCTGGATGAAGTTCACTTGCCCGTCCGGCTCCTGCGCAATGTTGTGCCATGAGGAACATGCGGCCTGCCGTTTCCCGGCCAGCTGCAAAAAACAGTCAAAACAACGCGAAAGCCACTGTGACGAAACGCCCGGCCCGTCCAGGCCGAGTATGGATATCGGCGCAGGTCCGGCGATCTTGATGGAGCGACGGAGACATTTGCTACGAAGGGGGGGGCGTGAGGTCCGGGAACAAGGTAACGCAATTTGGCTCAAAGGCAGTCATCGCGCAGATACCTGATTTCACACCACCATAGCCACTCCTAGACTCGGCGCTGACGTTGAAGGCGTAGATTGCCTATCAAAGCATCCATCCAACCTGGATCGGACACCGTCTGGAGCGCCCCATGAGCGATGACAAACACGTCTTTGCCCGATCAGCTGGAGTCAGACCCACCCCAATCAGGTTGGTGAGGTCAAACAGGGGCGCAGCGCAGCGGATCCTGGCTACAAACGGCTGTGTCGAATTGTGGAGGCATCGAAACCCGGTGCTGCTGCAGTGCAGCGTTGCCTGCGCGAGATGGGCACCAAGATGAGCTTGATCGACTACCGTCGCAAACGCCGCTTCGAACATACGCGTGAACCTGAACCGGGCAAGTCGTTGCCAAAGGGACGACGTGCAATCTTCGTCGTGCAGCTGCACCACGCGAGTCGACGTCATTATGACTTCCGCCTGCAGGTTGGCGACACGCTGAAGAGCTGGGCGGTGCCCAAGGGGCCCAGCTACGATCCCTCGGTGAAAAGAATGGCGGTCGAGGTGGAAGACCATCCCGTCGCCTATGCAGATTTCGAGGGGGAAATCGCCAAGGGCCAGTATGGCGGCGGGCATGTGGCGCAGTTTGACCATGGCATCTGGGCAACCGAAGGCGACCCAGAGACGCAGTTGGCCAAGGGACATCTGCGGTTTGAACTGTTTGGCAACAAGTTGAAAGGCGGCTGGCACCTTGTGCGCTCGGGCAAGCCTGCGCGTCAACCGCAATGGTTGTTGTTCAAGGATCGTGACGCGTTTGCCGGTGATCTGGAAGCCGACGACCTGCTGGCCGATGTGACACCGGCGCCGGAAAGCGACAAACAACGCGCCGGGCGCGGCAAGACCGAAAAGCAGCAGTTGGTGACCGTGCCAGTGAAGTCGAGTCGGCGCAAGGATTGGTCGAAACGTGCATTGTCCTTGGAGGGCGCTCGCAGGGGCAGGGTGCCGACAGGACCTTTCCAACCGCAACTGGCAAAGCTGGGCCAGACTCCGCCCAAGGGAGAGCTGTGGCTGCACGAGCTCAAGTGGGATGGTTATCGCATCCTGGTCACCGTGGCAGACGGCAAGGTACGCCTTTGGTCACGCAATGCCCTGGAATGGACGGATCGACTGCCCGAGGTCCGCGAAGCACTGGAAGGGCTGCAGCTCGACTCGGCATCGTTGGATGGCGAGCTGATCGCTGCACGCGGGGCACAAGAGGATTTCAACCTGCTGCAGGCGACCCTCTCGGGAGAGCGGCACGGCCGGCTCACCCTGATGCTGTTTGATCTACTGCACCTGCAAGGCGTAGATGTCGCCAACGCGCCGCTGATTGAACGCAAGGCACTGTTGCAGGACCTGCTGAAGGGCGCATCGCCGCTTCTCGCGTTCAGCGCGCATGTGGACACGGATGGCGAGACGGCATTCCAGGTGGCGTCAGAACAGCACTATGAAGGGGTGATATCCAAGCGTTTGGATCAGCCCTATCACCCAGGTCGCAGCGACGATTGGCGCAAAACCAAACAGCTGGCATCGGATGAGTTCGCCGTGGTGGGTTTCACCGCGCCGAAGGGAGCGCGCACTGGTTTTGGCTCCCTGCTGTTGGCCAGCCCGGATGCCAGCCACGGCTGGCGTTATGCCGGCAGGGTAGGCACCGGGTTCGACGATGCGCTGCTGAAGCAACTGATGCGCAGACTCCGTGGAGGTGGCAGCAAACCGACCGTCCATGTCGGGACCACCGAAACCGATCTGCGCACGGCCAAGTGGTTTGCCCCGCGCTTCGTGGTCGAGGTGTTCTACCGCGGAAGGGGAGGCCAGACCTTGCTGCGGCAACCTTCGTTGAAGGCACTGCGGCTGGACAAGAACGTGAACGATCTCCTCGACAGTGATCGAATGCCCATGACGCGACAGAAAACCACTGGAGCCAAGCGCAGCAAACCGGCGACGAAGGCTGCGAAAGCCATGCTGCCAACGCTGTCCAGCCCCACCAAGCGACTGTTTCCAGCCGACAACATCAGCAAGCAGGACGTCTGGGACTACTATCTGGCAATTGCCGATCATCTGCTGCCGGAAATCGTCGGGCGCCCGTTGTCGGTGATCCGCTGCCCGGCAGGCATTGAACGCCAGTGCTTCTTCCAGAAACACATGACTGCCGGCATCGAGCGTGTATCCACCGTCAAGCTCAAGGAAGAGTCGGGATCACAGGCCGACTATCTGGTAGTCGAGGATCTTGCCGGCTTGATGGAGCTGGTCCAGTTCAACGCCTTGGAGTTCCACCCTTGGGGAGCGAAGGCCGACACACCGGATATCGCCGACAGAGTGGTGTTCGATCTGGATCCGGGGCCCGATGTGCCATTCGCTGAGGTCAAACGCGCCGCCGCGGACATACGAAAGCTGTTGCTTGGCATTGAACTGGAATCCTTTCTGCGCGTATCCGGTGGCAAAGGCCTGCATGTGGTGGTCCCGCTTGCACCGGGGTGTGATTGGGCGTTGACCAAGCGCTTCGCACACAGCTTCGCTGATGCATTGGCCCAGTCTCAGCCGGACCGGTTCCTGGCCACCGCCACCAAGAGCCGCCGAAATCGTCGCATCTTCATCGATTACCTGCGCAACGGGCGAGGTGCAACCGCGGTAGCGTCCTACTCGATGCGGGCGCGTCCCGGTGCGCCGGTGGCGCTGCCTCTTGCATGGAGTGACCTGCCGAAGCTGCACAGGGCCGATGCGTTCACCATCAAGGACGTGCCGACGAAGCTGAAGCGGCGCAGGAAGAATCCATGGGCCGACATGGATACGCTGAAACAAAACCTGTCGCGCTGGGCCAATGACACATAGCCGCAGGCTTCGTGTCACGTTTATCCGGCGCAAAGAGCAAAGAGACTGCGGCCGCTGCACACGAAAGCGCAGCACCTTTCAATCGAGGAAATCACAATGGCGAACAACAAGCCCGCCGTCGGACAGAAAGAGGAAAAGACGCGTGCCGACGGAACCCCAGGTACCGATGCAGCACGCGACCAGGACATGAAGGAGCAGGCCGACCAGAACAAGCAGGAGGAGAAGTTGCGACAGTCCAACCAGATCGACAAGGGGCCATCAGCGTGCAATTCAGGTGGGCGCCGATAGTCGCACCTGCAAGCGTGATCGGCCGGTTCTTGGCGGCGGGCCAGTGCGGCGGTGTTGAAGTATCCGGGAACAGGACGCTCTATTCCGGTTCGGCCAGATGCACCGAAGCAATCCAAACTCGCGCGGCTTCAAGGAAGGCTGACTTTGCCTGCGGATAGCTTGTTTACTTCTCAAGTGGGCTACGCCTCATGGTCAAGCACTGGCGTAAAAAACGAATGATCTAACGGTTCAGAACCGGACGTGTCGCACGCTGCTGGTCATCGATCGCCGGGTGGGGTTTTTTCCGGTGGAGTAGGGGCGGCAACCAATGGCGCGGGCATGCCCAGGACAGCGAGCACTGGCGCGGCAAGCATTTCAAGTTGAGGGCAGGTACACCATGCGATGTGGGTGTAGCGAGCGTTGAGAAGGAAAAATGATCGGGATTTTCATTCTTCCCATCAAATCGCAGCAGTGACAAATGAACTGCAGTGAGTTTTCTTCACATTGCATGACTGCAGACTAACGTTGGCGTGCGCAATGTAGGTGCTGCGATATCACCATCGCGCTGTTAGATGAGGTGAGTTGTGAGCACCCCCACGCCAACCGACCCGAATGCACCTCGCGAACCGGGCACTCCTGACCCGATGCGGGATCCTCGGAATCCTGATCGTCCGAACCCTGATCTGCCAGGCAACGACAATCCCGACTTGCCACCCGATGATCCGGAAAGAGAACCTCCAGTCCCGGACCATCCAGACAAAGACGGCGCAACTTGAGCCCCCTTCCGAGGCATTTGCCAACTGATGCCTGGAAGGCCGAATCAGGTCTGAGTCCAGGAAGTCCGCTGCCAAATCAGCTTTTAGAAAGATGTCGAAGAAGACACTAGGAACGCCCATTGCGACGCGCGGTGAGAGTGAAGGCGGCCGCCGTGCCGCGACGAGCCGCTGATCGACTATTCCTGGGCAAAGGTTGCGATTCATGCCTTCACCAAGGCGCCGGTAGCCGAGTTGCGGACGAGCGGAATGCGTGTGAAAAGGATTTTCCCAGGCCCGGTATGGAAGCCGGTGAACCCTGCTGATAAGCCAGCGAATAATGTCGCTGAGTTCGGTGCTGACAGTGACATGAAGCGACCAGCTCAGTGTGAGGAGTTGTCGCCGGTATACGTGTTTCTGGCCTCTCCTGTTACCACCAGCTACATCAATAGCGTTGTGCTGCCCGCGAAGGGTGTGCCGCATTGGTTATAGATTCTTGGGTATATCCTGTGTCAGGACGGTGCTTCCCACTTGATCGGCCAGCTTGGCACATTCCTTCGAACACTATCGAGAGAGCCGACGCACATGCAGATTCAGAAATACGAAGAGCGACTTCGAGTTGCCATGCTGCAAAGTGATGTAGCTGCGCTCGACGAGCTGATTGACGATGATCTGCTGTTCGTAGGGCCTGGAGGCCAGATCTATACGAAGCAAGATGATCTCCAACTGCATCGCTCGGGCACCCAGCGGATGTCTCAAGCCGACTGGTTGGCTGTCGAAGTGCGCCACTACGGTGCGGTTTGCATCACTGTAGTGACTGCGCAGCTCTCTGGCACGTTCTTGGCGCAACCTTTCTCGGGGCGGTTCCGCTACATCCGCACCTGGGCAGAGCGTGAGGGCATCTGGCGTGTAATTGCAGGTAGCGTGTCCGTCGTTACCGCGGAGAGCCCGTAACAGGTACCGGGGTGCAGCATCCTGCTGCAGTTGATCGCTAGTATTGACGACTTGGATAGTACTACGGGCAGGACGTCATGAAGAGCGTATTGGTGGTATTGCTGCGAGTGGGGCGGCGATGGCGGCGGCTGCGCAACTCACCGACCCGCAGCGATTTCGGGCTGCTCGCCAGGAAATATTCGAGCGGTTTCGGTTTCCATCGCGCGATGGTGCTGCCTTCACCGTTGCTCAGGTGCGAGTGGTGAAACAGCTGCACGGACGGTTCGATGGTATGCAGCAACCTGGGCCGCGCTGAATGGCACAGGCTTCAGACGATGCATTCCGGTACTGCGTAGGGCCTGGGCCAAGTTGGTATCTGGCCATTTCGGTTTCAAGACGCAATGGCTTCCAATGAAATGTCGACTGGGTGGTACGCCCTTTGGACGAGGGCCGCATGCGTGCCGCGCTGAGCGGCGACACTGAATCCTTGCGGTTGGTCTTTGGCGAACAGACCGCACGGGGATGGGTGGAAATCGAGCACGGCGCGTATGCAGATTATTGTAGAGACGGAATTTTGAGTCGCGTCGGTTTGAAGTCAGCGGGCATCAGCGGCCATGTTCGTTACTGGCCAATAGCGGGCACGTGGCAAGGCGGGGAATAGATTGATTTGTCGGGGGTAGGGAAGGGCGGCTTCCGACCCGAAGTGAACACTTTGCCCGTAGCCCGATCGCTTCCCATCAAAACGCACTTCTAGCCGGACGATTTGGAATCGGGAGAGGGGGCAGGTTGCTCCAGCACTCGCCCACATTTGCCAGCAGCGGATCGTTACCCTGGGGCATAAAACGCGTGTATGCCAGACTCATCGCGTCGAGCTCAACGACAAGTCAGCGGTACAGGTCCGGGGCTTACTCGTCCTCGTCAATACCTTCTAGAAAAAATGGGCGGGCTCCCAACGCGGGAAGGAGACACAAGCCTGTTGATTGCAGTAGGATTCCTCCCGCCGCGCCGCGGCTGATGAGGATCGCATCGATGCGCGGATCACCGGTTGAATGGATGCTTGTGATCGCCGGGCTGCTGGGCGTGGCCGGATTTGCGATTTCGGATTTTCAACCCAGCAGTGGATTGTTGTTCGCAGCCGCAGTCATCGCGGTGCTAGTAGCCTTCTGGGCCGTACGGGCGCAGCCCAGATCCGAAGGGACTTACTCGCCCCTTCTAGGCAGGCGGAGGTTAGCGCGTTCGCCGTATGCTCCTATATGGGTGGTACTCCCCCTGGCATTGGTGGCCGGATGGGTTTTCACCGTCTACGGGGCGGGCATGATCCTAGCCTCCGCCGTCGGGGTCGAGCACACCCGAAGCGGGATCCTGATCTACAGCGCGAGACATGAGCCATCCGCGCGCTCGCGCCGACGTCCCTGCACAGTGCTCTCTGTTGTATTGAAGACAGAGCGTGGACCGGTGTACATCAGGCATTGCGATGCGTATCTGGCGGGTAACATCCTACCTGCTGGCATGGGCGTAACGTACCGCACGCGCGAATCGGCGCTTGGGCTGTTCGCTGATCGGGACCTCGCCTTGCGGCAGGTGGAGTCAGCTCTGGAGATGGCCAATCGTGCAGAGCAACAAGCGGCACGCGCCGCCGAACGACACTAGGTTTTGTGAGCAGGGCGATCATGTTCGGCATCCCTGGGCTGACCCGCGCTTACTTCTTCCTGAGTTTCTTCTTAGAGTTCGGCAAGGACTTGGATGCAGAAGCCGCTACGGCCTCTGCGTCAGCCGGTGCTGAGCCGGTCATGGTCTCTTTGATGCAGATGGGCGGTACGTGCGCAGAGAGGGCGAGGGCGGAGCCGGCAGCAAGCTTGTGGAGAAGGCCAAGCCGGACCCTTATGTCGAGCTGACGCCGGATCAACGGTATGTGGCAGAACTCAAGGATCTCGGCCGCGTAAAGCTTGCGGCTCGCGCAGAAATCGGCGGCCGCGTTCTTGGTTGGCTGGAGTGGATCGACGATTCCGGCGAATCGGTGGAATACCCGGTGCTGCCGCTGCTGGTGGGATTATTGGATACGCGCCCGGATAGGGTGCGGATGTTCTCCCGCAGAATCCGGCCAAGACGATCAGTGGCTACACGCCGCCCAACCAGCACGCCTTTATCAAGGTTTTTCCTGCAGGAAAATTTGCCCTGCAGGAAAACCTGCCCGGAAACCATTGTCCTGTAACGCTTTCCAAAAGTACCGATCGAGCACGACCTGGCATTTTTGGGGTTCTGATACTCTTCGCACGGGCGCAGGGGGCGCTCGCTGCGTAGTTATCGCTATGAAGGAATACAGGTTCGCGCTGGCGTTATCGCTGATCGTTTTGGGGTTTACCCAAGAAGCGCTGTCTCAGACCATGAAAAGCGCGACTGGTCGCAGTGAGCCGCGCATCACCAGCTCGCCGACAGCGGCTTACAACTCGATGGGAAAGACCACGACACCCTTCAACTGCGAGCAGTATCGGGCGCATCCTCATCCATCGATGAAGGGATTTTGCGACGGGTTGGAGGCCAGTACGCTGCAATCGGAGGCCCGTCGAGCTGGTAGGCCCGGGCCTAGTAGCGAGGTCATAGAGTTACCCAGCATGGGGTCTCAGGCCGCGAAATCATCAGGCTATGCCTGTATCGGAGGTCAAGCGATGCGGAAACTGCCGAATGGGTGGGCGCAGGTCTCGTCGCCTAATGGCGGCTGGCAGCGTTGCCGGGAGCAGTGATTGGGGTGCAGGGGCATTGCCCCTGCAGTAGCGCTGTTATCCGGCGCGGGTTCCGAAGTGGCGTTCCCGCCATTCGTCCACGACAACGACCTTGACCATCGACTGCTGACGGGCCTTTCGGGTAGCGTTCCTTTTACGTGTCGCGTCACGTAAATCAGAGGCATCAGCGCGCCAGAGCAGGCCACGCAGCCGGCGCTCTGGGATACGTTCGCCGGACGGTGCCACCAGGTCACGGCCAGCCAGTCGCCATCCAGCCCAAGGTCCGTGGAGCTCGACATGGTTCTCGATGACGTGCCTGTGGTGCGCAGATGCACACGCATTCGGGCATTGTTCGCCGGTCGGCCAGCATGGCGGCCTGCGGTCAATGTTGTAGCTGTCACTCATGCGTCAATTTCCCCCTGATCCTTAGGAGGCCGGGATGGTAGGTGAGATGAGATCCAAAGCCAGATCCAGCGCAGGCGCTTCATTACGCCATTTCGCATAATGTATAAACGGTGGGCGCTTGATGGCCCATTTCCGCCGCGTGAGCGCGCCCAGGGGAGGCGAACCCGACCCCTATCGCTAGGGCAATAGCGGCTGCGCTCAACTTCCGCGCAATCTGTTCCCAGCGCGTCTTAGCTTCCCCTTCGGTTCTCGCTGCCTGGGCTATAGCGAGCCACTTATCGGCGTTCTCCCCGGCCATCCGCGCCAGCGCCAACACGTCGCCATCGGTGGGAACCTTCTTCCCAGATTTCCAATTGGTAATCAATTGCTTGGAGCGATCCAAGCGTTCGCTGATGTCCGTGTACGTGGCTCCAGTTCGCTTGCGTGCCGCTTCGATCAGGTCAGCGATGGTATCCATGAGTATTCCCGTGGGTTGACTTTCGTTTCCCCGTCAGGATACTGCCGCCTTGTATTCCGCAGGGGATACCCCGCCCCGGTCTCCCCTAGAGCCGGGAGCGGGTCTCTAGGGTAGGGGAGGGGATACACGCATGACCGACTTTGTCCGGCAACTCGCTGGTTATCCGCTCTGGAAGCTTTACCGCGCTCGCAAGGGTTGGGCTAAGTCCGGCAACCCGGATCTGGTTGCTCTCGCCAATGAGGTGATTGATATCCGCATCCAGCGCATCGGCGGTGCCAATTGATCGCTGTTCTCCTCTTCCTGGCATTGGCCACCACCTGTATCGGCGGCGCCCGCCTGGTTGCTGCCGTCCTCGATTACCGCGACGCCCGCAGGCTTGCCGCTTTCCGCGCTGAACAACTGGTTGCCGCTGCGCGCCTGCAGGTGCTCCGTGGCTGATTCCCTGGGCATGACCATCACTGACCGCGAGCGCGCCTTCTGGGGCCGTTCTGGTGCCGTAGAACACCCCTTTTCACCGGCCACCATCTGCAATCAGGACGACGACACAGGCCCGGCGCAGCCGGGTGGCCCGAGCAGTAACACGGGCCAAAAGTCTCCGAAGGTCAGCAGTCTCACGGCCCCGATAATCGATTTCTGCACTTTGGTTCTGGACTCTGAAAAGGCCATCAAGACCTTCCGGAAGATGCACGCTTCGGAAGTGCTGTCCTACGTGTTCGGCACCTCGCGCTCGATCATCTGCGGCCCGATCGCAGAGAAGCTTTGGAATTTCCGCTACGAATACAGCGCAACGCTGATCGACGAAACCTCAACCATCTGCGGAAAAATCGGCATCACCAAGGATGGCGAGTACTGCATCAGCCTGACAGGGCAGGGATGCCAGCACGTTTCCAACTGGCGCTACGTCGAGCGCATCGCAACCGACCTCGACGCCCATCTCACGCGCCTGGACATCGCCGTAGATGACCTGACCGGCGAAACCTTCGATATCCATCACTTCCACGATCTCTATCTACAGGGCGATTTCACTATGAACGGCCGTCCTCCTGAGGGTCGCTGGGTCGATGACATGGGCAGTGACAAGGGCTGCTCCCTGTACGTCGGCCAGAAGGGCCACAAGCAGCTCAACGTGTACGAAAAAGGCAAGCAGCTTGGTGACCCCGAGAGCGGTCACACCCGTTGCGAATTGCGCCTGTACGCGAAGCGTTTTGATCTTCCCCTGGATGCGCTCAGCAATCCCGGCAAGTACTTCGGCGCTGCGTACCCGATGTTGGCTGCGTTTGTCATCGGCGAGTGCGAACGCCTGCAGCTCAAGGAACGCATGGTCAATGCCTCTGCGAAGGCAATGCTGCGCTTCCTGCACACGCAAGCAGGTACGCCCATCCAGCTTGTTCTGGATGCCCTGGGCGAAGAAAGAGGCATCGCTTTAATTCAGCAGTATGTCGCCCGGCCCGGTCGCCCTGGTCGATTCAAAGCTGTAACTGGTGACCTCCATGGCCTAGTCCGAACCCAGCTCGCTGAGTACTTGGACAACGCCGCATAGGCACCGTGTCGCTTGCGGCGCGGGGCCATTTCGTAACACCTCACTTTATCCATTCAATCCGAGGATCTATCCGATGAAAGTCACGATCACCAGCAAGGACGTACAGGAAAAGCGTTGGGAGAAGGGCGGTCGCTCCGGCACCATCCGCACGCAGGAAGCCATCGCCGAATGCCCCAAGTTCCGCCAGCGCATCAAGCTTGACCTGGGCAGCTCCATCGCCCACGAGCCCGGCGAATACACCGTCGATCTGGAGGACTCGCTGGTGGTCAATCAGTTCGGCGATCCCAAGCTGGGGCGTCTTGTCCTGGTTCCCGTCGCGGCCAAGGCTGCCGCCGCTCCCGTCGCACGTACGGCCTGACCCATGGCCGATGACACCGTTTTGGTTGCGTACTGCAAGGCGCAGGACTACGACGCGTCGACCGGTGTCTGTAGTGCTGTTTTCTTCGGTCCCGCATCGAGTTTTCCGCCGCCTCTCGATGTGGGCGAGGGCCTCCTGATCAGTGCTGCAATCGTGGGCGCTTGGTCAGTGGGTTACATGATCCGGCAAGCCCGCCGGGCATCAGGTGGCTAATTTCAAGGAGTTTGCTATGCGACGTTTCTTCAACCTGCCGGCTCGCGCCAAGCAGATCGCCCAGGGCGCTTCCGCTCTGGCCCTCACCGCAATGGTTGCACCGGCCTTCGCTGGTGATCTGGCCAGCGCCGTCACGGAAGGCATCGACAAGGCCGAGCTGATGTTGATCGGTGCTGCTGTCCTGGCACTGGCAGGCGTCATCGCCCTGATTCGTGCGGGCAAGAAGGCTGCGGCCTAAACCGCAAGTGGCAGGGGTAGGGCGGGGAAACCCGCCCTTTCCTTTTTGTAACGAATCACTAAAAGGGGTGTGCTATGGCTTACGCAGGTTACTTCGTCATGATCGGAATGCTGGGGGCTGTGTGGCTCGCGCTCGATTCGTGATGGCTCACATCTGCAGAATCGCCCAGGGCGTTCGGTTTGCTTCGATCGCCCTGTTTGCTGCGCTATTAATGCTCGTTATTGAGCCTGCGCATGCCGCCGTTTATCCCGATCAGGGCTCTGCTTACAGTGCATGCAACGCTTCCAACGCCGATACCCTCGCGCGCCTTAAAAGCAGCACTGATCCTGTCTCTGCTCAAAAATTCACTGGCAAGTGCGTTGTCGGTTCCGGTCAGTCGCCGCAGTTGGGCCGCTACACCTCGCAGATCCTTTACGGCGGCGGTTACTACGCAAATTACGGTGATTTCGATTACGGCAAGGACAACACCTGTCAGACGCGCGGCGATTGGAACGGGCCTTATCCCTATCTCTCTGGCGGCATTCCCCGTAATGGATCCGTTACCTGCAACGATGGTTGCAAACAAGCTTGGTACTCCACCGGCGATGGATACTTCAACGGCAAATACACGTCTGTAGCTGGCACATGCAGCAACTACGATGACGCAAAGTGCAAGAATGATTTCGGCAGCGGCTACTACTTCAATAGCGCCATGTCGTCTTGCGAGCCAGAGGAAGGCAAGTGCAAGGATGGTGCTGAGCAGAACTCACAGGGCCAATGCAAGCCTGAACCATGCCCGGAAGGTAAAGTTCAAAATGCTGATGGATCCTGCGAAAACAAAAAGAATGAGTGTCCCGCTGGCAACGTAAAAGCGCCTAGCGGTGAGTGCTTGCCCGGCGACGGTCAATGTGCGGCAGGCGAAGCCAAGGGCAAGGATGGCACCTGCAAGCGCGACAGCAATGGTGATGGGAAGCCTGATAGCGAAGAGGGCGACGATGATCCGAATAAGGATTCTGCGTCGGGTGGTGAGAACTGCTCATCTCCACCAACTTGCAACGGTAATCCGGTCATGTGTTTGCAGCTGCGCACGCAATGGCGCATCGACTGCAATACACGCCGTGATCGTAATGTCACTGGTGGCTCATGCGGTGCTATGCCTGTCTGTGTCGGCAAGGACTGCGATGCTACTGAGCATGCCCAGCTGATCCAACAATGGAAATCCGCTTGTACGCTGGAAAAACTGGCTAACAAGAGCGGCAACGGTGATGGTGACGGTGGCCAACCTGAGTGGACCAAAGTTGGCGGCATGGGCCAGGACCCGGGTTCGGGTGAAACCGCCCAAGATGCCCCTAAGGTCCACAACAAAAAATTCGACACTGGCGACTTGGATCAGAGCGGATTCGGTGGCGGCAGCTGTATCGGTTTTGCTTCCAGTGGCGGACAAGGCGTCAGCTCCGGCTTCCTTGCCACGCTCGCATCACCGCCGCCTATTTGGTGCAACTACATCAGCGCGTTGAAGGCAATCTTCATTCTGTGCGGCGCTGTGGCCTCAGTCTTTATCCTCGCTAGGAGCGCTTGATATGCCCATGATTATTGGAGCGTTGGTCACGCTGTTGATCAATGCGTTGCGCCAGTGGCTCCCTGGCATCCTTGGCCGCGTCTTGCTCGCCTTCGGCATCGGCTTGTTCACTCATGAGGTGGCTTTGCCTGCCCTCAAATCCTTCATCCAGTCCAAGCTGCCCGCGCTCGGCTCCGTTGGTGTCGCCTACTGGGACGCCACCGGCATCGGGATCATGGTCACCATGATCCTGTCCGCGATCGCTGCCGCGAAGGCGCAGAAGGTCATCCTTTCCAAGCTCGGGAGCAACTGATGGCGCTTTACCTGGTAACCGGCCAGCCTGGCCACGGCAAGACCGCTTACGCCCTGGATAAGGCGTTTGAGTTCAAGAAGCAGGGAAGGGAGGTCTACGCTCACGGCATCAAGGACTTTGACTTCGCCAAGGCGGGCATGCACTTCTTGGAGGATCCCACCAAGTGGCAGGATCTGCCTGACGGCTCCGTTATCCTCCTGGATGAGTGCTACACGGTTTTTCCGAACCGCAACCCTGGTGCCAAGGTTCCCGACCATGTGGAGGCGATGGCGCGCCATCGTCACCGTGGTTTCGACTTCATTCTCATCGCGCAGCAAGGCCTGCAGCTGGATCCGTTCCTGCGCGGCCTCTATGAGGAGCACTGCCACGTCCGGCAGACGTCGATCATCAAGAGCAAGACCAAGCTCAAGCGCTGGAACCAATACCAGGGCAATGTCCAGGGCGCTTGTAATGACGTTTTGGACTGGGTGCGGCCGAAGTACGTCTTCGACTACTACACCAGCACCACGCTTGTTACGACGAAGCGCCGCCTGCCGATGTGGCTCGTTTGGCTTGGTTGCGGCGTCCTGGCATTGATCCTTCTCCTGCTCGGTTTGAAGTGGAACTTTGACCGCAGAATTGAAGGTTTCGAAGCCGAGAAGGCAGCCGCTGGATACTCGGTACTGAATGCCCCAACCGCCCCCGGAGGGACGACCGGGGCGGGTGGGGCATCACCACAGCGCACGTATGCAACTCCGACGGATTACGCCAAGGCGCATCTACCGCGCTTCGCTTCGATGCCCGAGACCGCCCCCATCTTCGATGAGCGCGCTCCTGTGTCGCAGCCTGCGCTCTACTGCATGTCGTCTATGCCTGTGCCTGGTGATGATCGCGAAGCGTCGTGCACGTGCATAACGGAGCAGGGCACCAAGTACGACATAAGCCAGCCGGAATGCCGCACCCTGGCGCGTTTCGGCCCTGTCTATAACCCGTACAAGGCACCCAAGGTGGAGATGGCCATGGTGGCTCCTGTGGCCGTTCCTGCCGCGCCTGCGCGATCTGCTGCTGCCGGTGTGCCAGGTTCGGTTATTGGCCGCTCTCAGCGAGCGCACGGCACGTTTCCAGAGAACGAGGCCTATCAGTCGCAGAGCTACAGCACGATCCAGCCGCGGCCCGGCTTCATGTAATGCGTAACGCGTTACATAAATAATCAAGGGGATAGAAATGCGAGACATCAACGATCCGGGCACGCTTGAATTGCTGCCACCCAAACGCGGTCGTCCTTGCCTGGACAACGACCAGGGCCCGATGACTGCGGCTCAGCGCCAGGCGCATTATCGCCAGCGCAAGTCCAAGGATCTGCGGCTACTCAGCTCGGTGGCTGTCAGGGAGACTGCCTATGTGCGTCAGCAGTCGGATTCCGACATTCTGGCCATCCTGCGTAAAGACCTGGCGTTTCTTGGCTACGTATCGGGCACCGTCGCTGCCAAGCGGTGCAACACGTCGGGTATCGCCAAGCGTGTTTCTGCCCTGGTTGCCGAGCTGGCCAGACGTTACCCACAAACGTAACGCGTCACGTAATTACGGGGTGCAGGGGCGTTGCCCCTGCGGTGACGCTCCACGCTTTACCCGCGCCCAGGGCGTTTCGGCCCCAGCTGATCCCGGTCTGTCATTCCGGGTTCGGCGAACCTGGCATCGCGACCTCCTGATAACCGCTTTTCCTGCCGTCGACGGAGCACGTCCTGCAGATAGATCACGTGGCCACCTGGTACGCCGGCATTGGAAACCGTTGCAGCACAAGGATTTTCGGGCAGCGCCGATCGAGAAACAGGATCTCTCGCCGCGGCCATCATCGATCGCCATTCCCTGGCAATGTTGCAGGTCAGCGACCACCAGACCATGTCTTCGGGAAAGAGCGTGTGGCCTTCGGGCGTCCACATGTGGCCGCCCTGGAAACCAAAACCGGCCCAGGGGCCGGTTAGTTCGATACGTTCATGCGGGTCGTGCTTCATGCCTCGATTTCGTCCTTGCGGGGTGGACGAGGTGGCAGGCAAGAGGTGATCCAGAGCCAGACCCAACGGATCCGCCGATAGGCAATTTCGCATAATGTATATTATGTTCAAAAGAGTTCCATGAAAGATCCGAAGGCTCCCTGTGGCCCGGCGCCTTTTTTTCGCAACGAGCGCCCTGACTTCGTGCTGGAACTGCGGCCGTATGTATTCGTTTCCTGCGAAGTCCGCATCAGAACAGCTCCTGTCGCCATTCCCAAGGTTTGGTTTGCAGTACTTTGCCGATCCTCTGTGAGGCACATGCTCTGAAGGACGACATCTTTCGCCACTGGCGCGGCTCGTTTATCCCCGGCCGTGTCGATGCATGTAGCCCTGTTTGAATCCTTGAAATCTGGCCTGCCCAGTAGCCGAGAACGCGCCAGATTTGAAGTCATGGCCTTGCGGTCTGTGGGCGTGAGCCGTCCTTGTTGAAGCTATTGCGGATCCAATGCTTATTTAGTGACTCGTCACGATTAAATGCCAGCTGGCAGCTGAAGCAACGCTGTGAGCAGTAGCCTGCAGGCGTGTTGAAGAGTTCCAATTCAGTACCGTGCGTTCGACTTGGTTGACAGCCGCCACGGTCGCATGAAGGTCAGAGCCTCGATCAGCTAAGGTCGGCTGTGGGCAAGAGAAGCCTGACTTCGTATTTAAAGTGACGCGTCACCTTAACAAGAGATTGAATGGATATTGATCCGGCCAGGTGCGGCTCCGCTGACAGTCGTCCATCGATACGCACAATTAAAGTGTTACGTCACTTTAATTGATCAGGTGCCAGCACACGCAGCTTCAGCTGATGGCATCCAAGGCCTGCCGCAGGGCACCGACCAGGTCGGCCTGAGTCTGGATCCAGTCGTTTTCCAAACCCTTGAGTGCCGGGTTTTGATACGCCATCCCTGATCGCTGTCTGCTCTTGGCCGATGCATGCAGCTGCAGGCAGCCCGATTGCTGCGCAACCTCTGCAATGTTTTGGGGGTTCAACCCAGCCCCGGCCATCAACTGCAGGCGCGATCCGGCTTGTTTGACCAGCTTGGCAAGCGTTGCGCTACCTTCGGCGGCATCGGCATGGCCCCCCGAACTGAGGATGCGTTTGATGCCAAGCTCAACTATCTGTTCCAGCGCTGCAGGTAGATCGCGTGCCGCGTCGAATGCGCGATGAAAGGTGATGTCCAGCGGCCCGGCAACACGAACGAGTTCGCGACACAGCGCTACATCTATCTCGCCGTCTGCATCCAGTGCCCCTATGACCACCCCGTCGCAGCCCAACTGCCGACAATGGGCAATGTCCCGCAGCATGATCTCCGTTTCCATCGATCCGTAATGAAAGTCACCCGGACGCGGTCGTATCAATACGTATAACGGAATGTGCAGACGGTCACGCGCTACTGCAATGCTACCGAAGGACGGTGTCGTGCCGCCCTGCTCCAGGTTTTCGAACAGCTCAACGCGGTTGGCCCCACCTTGCTGAGCTGCTACGGCCGACATTGTCGAATTGCAGGCGATTTCCAGCAGATATGGCGAACTCATGCCTGGGTGCTCGTGTACACCGAAGCTGATTCGAGCAACGCATCCTGCTTGCTGCTGTCGCACACGGCGTAGACGAAGCCACGATGCAGCGCATACGCGCCAACTTCGCCACGGCGGTTCATTGCCAGGAAACAGACCTGCAAGGTACGGCTGGCTTCGGGGCGTTTACGTACTACACGCTGGATGGCTTCACGGCAGGCTTCCGCCGGCGTACGGCCTTGCCGCATCAATTCGACCACCAGGAAGGAGGCCGCATTGCGGATCATTTCCTCACCCATGCCGGACGCCGTGGCTGCCCCTACTTCGTTGTCGACGTACA
Organism: Stenotrophomonas sp. STEN033; assembly: GCF_056856655.1. Taxonomy (NCBI): domain Bacteria; kingdom Pseudomonadati; phylum Pseudomonadota; class Gammaproteobacteria; order Lysobacterales; family Lysobacteraceae; genus Stenotrophomonas; species Stenotrophomonas sp. STEN033. The sequence goes on along the minus strand of NZ_JBXFWM010000006.1, from coordinate 29,025 downwards.
GGCCGGCGCCGATGATCGGGCTGTCGCCGACGCGGCCATGCATCTTGAAGGCCATACCACTGGTGGTGCAGGCACCGGCCATCTCGCCCTTGGCGTCGATGGCGATCATCCCCAGCGTGTCGTGGTTGTCCTTGTCGCCGGGAATACCGCGACGCTCGGCGTTGATCTGCGGCGCGTAGTGCTCGGTCTTCAACCACTCGCGCCAGGCTTTCTCTGCTTCCGGCGTCAGCAGATTGCGGCGTTCATGTCCTTGCTGCACGGCAAATTGTTGGGCGCCCTCCCCCACCAGCATGACGTGCGGGGTCTTCTCCATCACCGCGCGGGCGACGGTGATCGGGTGCAGGATATCGGCCAATGCCGCCACCGAGCCGCAGCGACCATCGCCAGCCATGATGCTGGCGTCCAGGCTCAGTACGCCATCGCGATCAGGATTGCCGCAGCGACCGACAGTGGGGTTGCAGAGTTCGCTTTCCGCCCAGCGGGCGCCGGCTTCCACCGCATCCAGCGCATTGCCGCCGGCGGCCAGGATCTTCCATGCAGCCTGGTTGGCGCCGACGCCGAAGTCCCAGGTTGAAACCACGCGAGCGCCGCTGGCAGCTGCCGGCGACGCCAGCAGGCCGGGCGCAGCGCTGCCCAATGCACCGATAAGTGCGGACGATTGCAGGAACTGTCTGCGGGTACTCATGGCGGGAACCTCCTGGGTTGGGCTCAGCGTGCGGTGAGTTTGTCCACGTGCCAGGCAAGGGCACCGAGCACGCCGAGCTCGCCGTGTTCAACGCGCCAGACCGGTACGTGCCGCAACGCCTGTGACAAGCGGTCCTTGGCAAGGAAACGTTGCTGGAAGCCGCCTGCGTGCAGGAAATCACTGATATGACCAGTGATACCACCGGTCAAATAGACGGCGCGTGCACCGAAGGTCAGCGCCAGATCGCCAGCCAGGCTGCCCAGCCATGCGCAGAATACGTCAACGCTTTCTGTCGCCAATACATCGCTGCCGCTGCGTGCGGCAGCAACCAGTTCGGCTGGCGATTGCCATTGCGGGACGCTGCCGCGCAACTCGCACAAACAGGTGTAAAGCGTGATCAAGCCCGGACCAGACAGGATCCGTTCGTTGTCGATATGGGTGTATCGCCGCGACAGCAGGCGCAACACGTCCTGCTCCAGTGCGCTGGAACCAGCCAAGGCGGCGTGCCCTGCTTCGCTGGGCAGCACCGAAGGCTTTCCACCCGGCAGGTATACCGCCACGCCCAAACCGGTTCCTGGGCCGAGCACCACGGCTGGGCCAGGTGCTACCTGCTCGGGATCACCGCAGATCAGGTGCAGCGAATCGGCCTCGGCATGTGCCATCGCTTGAGCGACGGCGACAAAGTCGTTGATCAGCTCCAGCGTTTGCATGCCCGACTCGCGGCGGGTTGCCGCCAGCGATACCGGCCAGGCCAGATTGGTATTCAGCAGCGTATTGCCGTCACCATCGAGGACGCCGGCAATGGCGACGACCGCGTGCGCGATGGGGGGCGCATCGGTCTCGCGGGCCAGCCAGTCGGCGTAGTCGCGCAGGATCGCGGCAAGGCTGGGATGCTCGGCGCAGGTGTACTTGCGAAAGCCGCGGACGCTCAATGCGCCGTTGCCATCCAGGCGGGTCCAACCCAGGCGCGCATAGGTGCCGCCGACATCCGCACCGATGATGGCGCTGCCCGGTTCAGAATCCTGGATTGCTTTGCTGCGGGCCGCGTCATCCGACGCTGGTCTGCTCATTCGTGTGCCCGCTTTTGCTGCATGTCCAGGAAACGCTCAATTTGTGGTGGGCGCATGATGCGGTATCGACTGCGGCATTGAAAGCGACCTCAAGTCAGGTGCCGCAAAGCGCGCCAGGTCCACCAGCCCAGGGCGGTCATGGACAGCGAACCGATCAGATGCAGGCCAATGGTCAGCAGGCCCCAGCCCAGTTGTTGGCGCTGCAGCAGGTAGACCACTTCAGCGGAGAATGTGGAGAACGTGGTCAGCCCTCCCAACAGCCCCGTGACCACGAACAGCCGCCATTGCGGTGAGAGCTCGGGCCGGGTGGCGAAGAAAGCCAGTGCAAGCCCGATCACGTAGCCGCCCAGCAGGTTGGCGGTCAAGGTCCCGAGCGGCACCGTGTTGTGCACGGGGTTGAGCCAGAGGCTCAGTCCGTACCGCAGCCAGGCGCCGAGCGCTGCGCCAACGCCGATGGCCAGGAAAGAAAGCCACATGGGTTCAAGCTCCAGGCATTGGGTGGCGGATGGCGGTCATTTGCGCTGTGCGCGGGCCTGCTCGCGGGCGGTGCGCAGGCGATCAAGCTTGTCTTTCAACTTGATCTCCAGGCCGCGCTCGACCGGCTTGTAATAAACCTGTTCGCCCATGGCATCCGGGAACGCCGTCTGGTCCAGCGCGATACCGCCTTCGACGTCATGGTCGTACTGGTAGCCCTGGCCATAGCCCAGGGTCTTCATCAGGCGCGTGGGTGCGTTGCGCAGGTGCATCGGCACCGGCTGGGTGCCGTACTTGGCGATGTCGGCGCGGGCCGCATGCAAGGACATGTAGGCCGCGTTGGATTTGGCGGTACTGGCCAGGTACACGACCAGGTTGGACAGGGCGATATCGCCTTCCGGTGCGCCGATGCGGTCGTAGGCGTTCCAGACATTGATCGCCATTTCCAGCGCCCGCGGATCGGCCAGGCCCACGTCTTCCACCGCCATGATGGTCAGCCGACGCAACAGGTAGGACGGATCACAGCCACCATCGAGCATGCGCGCCAGCCAGTAGATGGCGCCGTCCGGGTTGGAGCTGCGCACCGACTTGTGCAGCGCCGAGATCTGGTCGTAGAACTGCTCGCCATTCTTGTCGAAGCGGCGGGTGCGGTCGGCCAATACCTGCAGCAGGGTTTCCGGGGTGATTTCACCGCCCTCGCCTGCGGCCAGTTCCGCGGCGATTTCCAGCAGGGTCAGGGCGCGGCGCACGTCGCCGTCGGCGGCGCGGGCTATCTCCAGCAGCGACTCGGCCGAGACCGTGATTTCCTGCTCGCCCAGCCCGCGCTCGGTATCTTCCAAGGCCCGCTGCAGCGCTTCCACCACGTCTTCGGGCGAGACCGACTCAAGTACGTGCACGCGACAGCGCGACAACAGTGCCGAGTTCAGCTCAAACGAAGGATTTTCGGTGGTCGCGCCGACAAAAATGATCGTGCCGCGCTCGATATGCGGCAGGAAGGCATCCTGCTGGGCCTTGTTGAAGCGGTGCACTTCGTCGACGAACAGCACCGTGCGTCGCCCTTCGGCGAAACGCTGCGCGGCTTCGGCCAGCACCTGGCGCACGTCGGGCAAGCCGGACAGCACGGCCGAGATGGCACGGAATTCGGCATCGGCATACTGGGCCAGCAGCAAGGCCAACGTGGTCTTGCCACAGCCCGGCGGGCCCCACAGGATCATCGAATGCACGCGCCCGGATTCGACCGCGCGGCGCAGCGCCGTGTTGGGTGCAAGCAAACGCTTCTGGCCGACCATCTCGTCCAGTGCACGCGGACGCATGCGCTCGGCGAGCGGACGCATATTGTCCCGGTCCGCTGTCAGCAGATCGGCGGGAGCTTCATCAAGAAAGATATTTCGGGATCTGGCCACGCCCACATTCTAGCAGCGTGGCCGCCCTGCCCCGGTCTCAAAAAACGGCGGCTCCGGGTTCAGCGTTCGCCGACCACGTCGACGTCCTTGCCCGGCACGAAACGGAAGGTGCCGGCGGCAAAGCTGGGGTTCTTCTTCCAGCCGCTGAAGTTGATGATGGTGCGTTGGCCCACCGCGTCGGTCAGTTCCATCCGCGACAGCGCGCCACCGGAGAAGCCCAGTGCAGCGACATCGAAGCTGGCCTGGGTATCGCGCTTGGGGGTGAGCGACAGCCACTGCATGCCGTCGCGCGGTGCGGCTTCCTCGCTGATGTCGTACTGCTGCTCCAGCAGCGCCGGGTTGATCAGGGCGGTGAGCGGATTGTTCTGCTCCTCGGTGCCCTGCGGGCTGACCCGGGCCTGCTCCAGGTCCGGCTCGTAAACCCACAGCTTGCTGCCGTCGGCGATGATCAGCTGTGGATGCGGACGGGTGTACTCCCAGCGGAACTGGCGCGGTGCCGACAGCGCCACGCGGCCGCTGGAGGATTCCTTGACCCGGCCACGTTGATCCACCACCTGCTGCGCGAACTGGCCATCGAGGCCGCGCAGGCCGCTGGTGAAGGACTTCAGGTCGTCGCGGGCGCCGGCATGGGCATCGGCGGCAAGGCCGGCGCAAGCCAGGGCAACAGCAAGAACGGAGTGGCGCAGGAATGCAGTCATGGCGGCTTGGAATGGTTGTGTCGTTGGTGAGGCAGAGTCTGCCTCTTGCAAACTGAATGGGCGGCAATCAATCGCTGAATGCTGCCCTTTCGTTCAGTGCTTGGGCGGCGGCGGAGCCAGCACGGTGCGGTCGCCGTTGTGTTCGGGCGCGGTGACCACGCCGGCCGCTTCCATTGCCTCGATCAGGCGCGCGGCGCGGTTATAGCCGATCTTCAGGCGACGCTGCACGCCGGAAATCGAGGCGCGGCGGGTTTCGGTGACGATACGCAGCGCCTCGTCGTACAGCGGGTCGGACTCGTCACCGCCCCCGCCGCTGGCTTCCGGCAGGCCGTTGGCCCCCACCACCACGCCATCGCCCATGGTCTGCACTTCGTCCAGCACGCCCTCGATGTAATCGGTGGGACCACTGGCCTTGAGGTGCTCGACCACGCGGTGCACTTCCTCGTCGGAGACGAAGGCGCCGTGCACGCGGTCCGGCATGGCTGTGCCCGGCGGCAGGTACAGCATGTCGCCGTTGCCCAGCAACGCTTCCGCGCCGGACTGATCGAGGATGGTGCGCGAGTCGATCTTGGAGCTGACCTGAAAGGCGATGCGGGTCGGGATATTGGCCTTGATCAGGCCGGTGATCACGTCCACCGACGGGCGCTGCGTGGCCAGGATCAGATGGATGCCGGCCGCGCGTGCCTTCTGCGCCAGGCGCGCGATCAGCTCTTCGACCTTCTTGCCGACAATCATCATCATGTCGGCGAATTCGTCGATGAAGATGACGATGAACGGCAGCGGTTCCAGCGGACGCGGCGCCTCGCCCATCTCCGGGTTGGGCTTGAACAGCGGGTCCATCAGCGGCTGGCCAGCGTCGATGGCGTCCTTCACCTTCTTGTTGAAGCCGGCCAGGTTACGCACGCCGACCGCGCTCATCAGCTTGTAGCGGCGCTCCATTTCGGCCACGCACCAACGCAGGCCGTTGCCGGCCTCCTTCATGTCGGTGACCACCGGCGCCAGCAGGTGGGGGATGCCCTGGTAGACGCTGAGCTCCAGCATCTTCGGGTCGATCATCAGCATGCGCAGGTCTTTCGGACTGGCCTTGTACAGCAGGCTCAGCACCATCGCGTTGACCGCAACGGACTTGCCCGAGCCGGTGGTACCGGCCACCAGCAGGTGCGGCATGCGCGCCAGGTCGGCCACGCTGGGGCGGCCGGCGATGTCCTTGCCCAGAGCCAGCGTCAACACGCTGGCCGACTTGTCGTATTCCTTGGAGCGCAGCAGCTCGGACAGGAAGATCATCTCGCGGGTGACGTTGGGGATTTCCAGGCCGATCACCGACTTGCCCGGAATCACATCAACCACACGCACCGACTTGACCGACAGGCCGCGGGCGATGTCCTTGTCCAGCGAACTGATCTGGCTGACCTTGATGCCCGGCGCCGGTTCGATCTCGAAACGGGTGATCACCGGACCCGGATAGGCGCCGACGACCTGCGCATCGATGCGGAAGTCCTTGAGCTTGAACTCGATCTGCCGCGACAGGGTCTCCAGCGTCTGTTCGTCGTAGCCCTTGGCTTGCGGTTTCGGGTCGTCGAGCAGGGCCAGCGGCGGGATGTCCGAGCCATCGCCATTGACGCCCTGGAACATCGGGATCTGCGTCTCACGCTTGGCACGGTCGCTCTTCTCTATGATCGGTGTGGGGCGCGGTTCGATCTTCACCGGCTCGCGCTTGGCGCGGACCTCGGCATCGACCTTGCGCACTTCCTCGCGTTCCTCACGCAGCACGCGGGCCTGCTGCCACTCATTGGCCTGTTCTTTCTTCTTGTTGAGCATCGGCCCCAGGGCCAACACCCACTTGCCGATTTTCTCCATCACCGCAAACCACGACAAACCGGTGGCCAAGGTGATCGAGGTCAACAACAGCACCAGCAGGAACAGATTGCTGCCCACCGGGCCAAAGCCGGTCTGCAGTGATTTGCCTACCAATACGCCCAAGCCACCACCGGCACGGGCGACATCACCCGGCGGCAGGCGCAGGTACAGGAAACCGGTGGCACCAATCAGGAAACCGACGATGCCGACCAGACGCAGCGCCGGGCCCAGATCATCCTGGCCGCGCTCGTCGGTCTTCTTCAGGCCGAACATGGCGATCCACGCCACCGCAGCCAGCATCACCGGGATCAGGTAGGCCACATAGCCAAACAGCTGGCGCAGCACATCGGCAATCCACGCGCCGACCTTGCCGCCCATGTTGTGTACGGGCGCAACCACCGAACCCGACTGTGACCAGCCCGGATCCGTTGGCGAATACGTGAACAGACTGGCCAGCAGGTACAGCAGCGCGGGCGCGATCGCGATCAGCGCCAGATCACGCCAGAGCTTTTGACGACGCGGATTGTCTACTGCTGCAGCCGCCGACTTGCGCGCATCAGCGGCAGCCTTGGGGCTTTTGTCGCGTTCCGGGACCTGTTTCGCCACCTTTGACCAGACCTTAAAAATGCACGGTTAGTGATTGATATTAAACGACAGATCGTCGGGTTTCACCCGCTTGCAGCGCATTGCGGTACGGCTGACAGACAGAAAACGTCAAAAAGCCGCCAGACAGCGGCGGCAGCAATGAAGGAAACAGCGGAGTTGTATCCAACGGGCCGCGCAGTTCCATTCACGTGCCTTGATTCACCGGGGTCCGACCGCCACTCTATTGGCTTGCCCGGACAGTTGCAGACTGCCGCGTTCGGGCCACCAATCCTGACTTTCGCGAGTATACATGAGCACTTCCAGCCTCCCGACCAAGCACACCCGCCTGTTGATCCTCGGCTCTGGCCCTGCCGGCTGGACCTCTGCCGTCTACGGCGCGCGCGCAAACCTGAAGCCGTTGGTCGTCACCGGCCTGCAGCAGGGCGGCCAGCTGATGACCACCACCGAGGTCGACAACTGGCCGGGTGATGCCCACGGCCTGATGGGTCCGGACCTGATGGCGCGCATGCAGGCGCATGCCGAGCGCTTCGAAACCGAAGTGGTGTTCGACCACATCCATACCGCCGACCTGTCCAAGCGCCCGTTCACCCTGACCGGTGACAACGCCCAGTACACCGCCGACGCGCTGATCATCGCCACCGGCGCCACCGCCAAGTACCTGGGCATTCCGTCCGAGGAAGCCTTCAAGGGCCGCGGCGTGTCTGCCTGCGCCACCTGTGACGGCTTCTTCTACCGCGACCAGGACGTGGTCGTGGTCGGCGGCGGCAACACTGCCGTTGAGGAGGCGCTGTACCTGTCCAATATCGCCCGCAAGGTTTACCTGGTCCACCGCCGCGACACCTTGAAGGCGGAAAAGATCATGCAGGACAAGCTGTTCGCCAAGGTCGCCGCCGGCAAGATCGAGACCGTGTGGCACCACCAGGTCGACGAAGTGCTGGGCAATGACGCTGGTGTCACCGGTGTGCGCGTGAAGTCCACCCTGGACGGCAGCACCCGTGATATCGAAGCCCACGGCTTCTTCGTCGCCATCGGCCACCAGCCCAACACCGAGTTGTTCACCGGTCAGCTGGCGATGAACAACGGCTACCTGGAAATCCGCTCCGGCCTGGGCGGCAATGCCACCATGACCTCGGTCGAAGGCGTGTTCGCCGCCGGCGACGTCGCCGACCAGCACTACCGCCAGGCCATCACCTCGGCCGGCTTCGGCTGCATGGCCGCACTGGACGCCGAGCGCTTCCTGGACGAAAAGGGCGCCTGAGCGCCCCGCTCCGCCTGCCTGCCATGGACAAGCTGATGATCAAGCAGCTGCTGTTCCATGGCAGCTGGCTGGTCTTTCCTGTCATCGCCTGGCTGCTGTGGCGTTGGCGCAATCCGCGCCACCGGCCGGTGCTTGCGGTGCTGCTGCTTGGCTGCAGCGTGTTCGTCTGGGCACGCTTCATCGAGCCGCAGATGATCGTGATCAGGCACACCACGCTGGAAGGTACCGGCACCGCTGGCCGCATCGCCCTGGTCGGTGACATCCACCTGGGCGTCTACAAGGATCGGCGCTTCCTGGAGCGATTGGTGGCGCGCATCAACGATCAGGATGTCCACGCGGTGGCGATCGCCGGCGACCTGACCTACGAGCCGCAAGGCCAATCGCTGCAGGAGTTGTTCGCGCCGCTGGCGGACCTGCGCGCGCCTGCGTTTGTGGTGCTCGGCAACCACGACCAGCAACAGCCCGGCCCGGACATCGACAAACCCCTGCGTGCCGCACTCGCCGCGCATGGCATGAACGTCATCGAAGGACGCCTGCTCCGGGATACCAACGGCGTGAACTGGGCGGGCCTCGGCGACCGCTGGGCCGGCCGGGATGACGCGCGCTTCCTGCTCGGGGGCGGGGCATTGCTCGGACCCACGATCATTCTTGCCCACAACCCCGACAGCGCCATGCAGGTCTGCACCGGCAATGTGGCCGTTGTTCTCGCTGGGCATACGCATGGCGGACAGATCCGCATCCCCTGGCTGTACCGCAAGGTCATTCCGAGCGCTTATGGCTTCGATCGCGGTGAGCAGGTCATGCAGGGCGCCTGCGGTCCGATACGGGTTTTCACCACCAGCGGTACCGGAGAGATCGGCCTGCCATTGCGCCTGTTCAACCCACCCGTCATCGACGTATTGACGCTGGAACCATGAACCTGCGTTTGCAACCTCGTGTCCTGCACAGCCTTGCAGCGTTGCGCGCCGCGCAGTGGGATGCCCTGCATGACGGCAGCAACCCCTTCGTCGGCCACGCCTTCCTCAGTGGGCTGGAGCAGCATGGCTGCCTGCGCCCGGAATGGGGCTGGCAGGCCCAGCACCTGAGCCTGTGGCGCGACGACGAACTTGTTGCTGCCGCCCCCGGCTACCTGAAGCAGAACTCGCATGGCGAGTTCGTGTTCGATCATGCCTGGGCCAACGCGTATGCACGCCATGGCCTGGCGTATTTCCCGAAATGGCTGTGCGGCGTGCCCTATTCACCGGTCACCGGGCCGCGCCTGTTGGCCCGCAGCGAGGCTGATCGGCAGGCATTGATCGAGGCCATCGTTGGCCATGTGCAGGACAATGACTTGTCGTCTGCGCATATCAACTTCCATCTGGCCGATGAGAACCCATTGTTCGACGCGCAGTGGCTGCAGCGCGATGACGTGCAGTTCCAGTGGCAGCGCCAGCCGGGCTGGAAGAGCTTTGATGACTTCATCGGCGCGATGGATCACAAGCGGCGCAAGAACATCCGCCAGGAGCGCGCCAAGGTCGCCCGCGCCGGCATCCGCTTCGTCGTGCGCCATGGTGATGAGGCCAGCGCGGACGAATTGCGCGCCATGCACGGTTTCTACCTGCAGACCTTTGCCGAGTACGGCAACGCGCCGGCGCTGACCCTGGCTTTTCTGCGCCATATGGCCGAGCAGATGCCGCGTCAGCTGGTGTTGTTCCTGGCGATCCAGGATGGCGAGCCGATTGCTGGTGCGCTGTGCCTGCGTGGCGCGGATACGCTGTACGGACGCTACTGGGGCGGCGCCGCCCTGCCCGGCCTGCACTTCGAGACCTGTTATTACCAAGGCATCGACTACTGCCTGCGCGAAGGCCTGCAGCGCTTCGAACCCGGCGCCCAGGGCGAGCACAAACTGGCGCGTGGCTTTCTTCCAACACAGGTGCGCAGCCATCATTGGCTGGCCCATCCGCAGTTCCGCGAGGCCGCACGTGACTGGTGCGCCCGCGAGCGCGAGGATGTCGCGACCTATGGCGCAGACCTGCTGCGCCATTCACCCTTCAAGCTGGACGATCCATCGCAATGAGCAACAAGGGCCCGTTCCTGCTGGACAGCGCCAGCGATGCACCATTCCCGCCCGCCGAGCTGGCCTTGCAGGAGCCCGATGGCCTGCTTGCCGTCGGCGGCGATCTCAGCCCGGTGCGCCTGCTCAATGCCTATGCCGGCGGCATTTTCCCGTGGTTCTCCGAGGGCCAGCCGCTGCTGTGGTGGTCGCCGGACCCGCGCATGGTGTTCCGCACCGACAAGGTCCACCTGTCCTCGCGCTTCCGCCGCGGACTGCGCAACAGCAAGTGGACCATCCGCGCCGATACCGCGTTCTCGGAGGTGATGCAGGCCTGCGCCTCAGCCCCGCGTCCCGGCCAGGATGGCACCTGGATCACCCCCGCCATGCACCAGGCCTATGTCACCCTGCATCACCTCGGCTACGCGCATTCGGTGGAAGTATTTGACGAGGAGGCGTTGGTAGGTGGCATCTATGGTGTCGCCATCGGCCAGATGTTCTTCGGCGAAAGCATGTTCAGTGGCCGTAGCGGCGGTTCCAAGGTGGCACTGGCGGCCTTGGCCGGGACGTTGGCCCAATGGGGCTGGCCGTTGATGGATGCACAGGTGGAGAACCCGCACCTGCTGCGGATGGGCGCCGAGCATCTACCCCGTTCGGCGTTCCTCGAAAGCGTCCGGGAGCTGGTGCAACGACCCGGGGACGCGGGGGGCTGGACGCGCCGGTTTGGCGAGTTGGCTGCAGCGGCATTGGCCTGAATACCGAGGTTTAACGCAAACTTTGCATCCCGGCCCGCGAAAGCGTAAAATGCCCGCCCTTAGGCCCAATGGCCGTCCGCAGAACCGCACAGGACTACATGTCGAAAGACGACTCCATCGAGTTCGAAGGCACCGTCAGCGAGACGTTGCCGAACACCACTTTCCGTGTTCGCCTGGAAAATGGGCATGAAATCATTGCTCACATTTCCGGTCGCATGCGCAAGAACTACATCCGCATCCTGACCGGCGACCGCGTCAAGGTTGAGATGACGCCGTACGACCTGACCAAGGGCCGTATCACCTACCGCATGAAGTAATGCGGTAAGTCGAGCGTTAGCTGAAAGCCAGCCTTCGCGCTGGCTTTTTCGCGTGGCCAGGATTCCATGTAGTGCCGAGCCATGCTCGGCAGAAGCGTTACCGGAAATGCCCCAGTAGTGCCGAGCCATGCCCGGCACTACAAAATAAAACCCCGCATCGCTGGATGCGGGGGTTTGCGTGTGCCGAAACCATCCTGGCTTCGCGGCTTACGCCACTCCTGCAAGCGCAGGCTTACACCGTTGCCGGCAACAGATGCTCCGGCTCGGCTTCGGTCTCCACGATCAGTTCGCCGTCGCGGACGTCGATGCTGACCTTGCCGCCATTCAACAGCTTGCCGAACAGCAGTTCGTCGGCCAGCGGGCGCTTCACCTTGTCCTGGATCACGCGGTGCATCGGGCGTGCACCCATGTCCGCATCGAAGCCGTGGTGAGCCAGCCATTCGCGCGCGGCAGGGGTGGCCGACAACGAAACGTGCTTGTCCTGCAGCAGCATCTCCAGCTCGATCAGGAACTTGTCCACCACCCGCAGGATGTGATCGAAGCCCAGCGGCTGGAACTGCACCACGGCATCCAGGCGGTTGCGGAACTCCGGGGTGAAGCTCTTGCGGATCACCTCCATCGCGTCGGTGGCGTGGTTCTGCTTGGTGAAGCCGATCGAGCGCCGCGCGGCCTGGGTGGCACCGGCATTGGTGGTCATCACCAGGATCACGTTCTTGAAATTGGCTTCACGGCCATTGGTGTCGGTGAGCACGCCGCGATCCATGACCTGCAACAGGATGTTGAAGATGTCCGGATGCGCCTTCTCCACCTCGTCCAGCAGCAGCACGCAGTGCGGGGTCTTGACGATCTTCTCGGTCAACAGGCCGCCCTGGTCGAAGCCCACATAGCCCGGAGGCGCACCGATCAGGCGACTGACCGAATGCGGCTCCATGTACTCGGACATGTCAAAGCGCACCAGCTCGATACCCAGCTGCAATGCCAGCTGACGGGTTACTTCGGTCTTGCCCACGCCGGTGGGGCCGGCGAACAGGAAGTTGCCGATGGGCTTGTCCGGACTGGCCAGCCCGGAACGCGACAGCTTGATCGCGGATGCCAGCGATTCAATGCCCTGGTCCTGGCCGAAGATCACCATCTTCAGGTTGCGCTCCAGGTGCTGCAGCACGTCCTTGTCGGTAGCGGTGACCTGCTTGGCCGGGATGCGCGCCATCTTGGCGATGATGGCTTCGATCTCCTCGACGTCGATGCGCTCCTTGCGCTGCCCTTCCGGAAGCAGGCGCTGGCGTGCGCCGGCCTCGTCGATCACGTCGATGGCCTTGTCCGGCAGCAGGCGATCGGCAATGTGCTTGACCGACAGGTCCACCGCCGCCTGCAGCGCATCATCGGCATAGGTCACGCCGTGGTGGGCCTCGTACTTGGGCCGCAAGCCCTTGAGGATCTCGTAGGTCTCGCCAACGGTGGGCTCGACGATGTCGATCTTCTGGAAGCGCCGCGCCAGGGCACGGTCCTTCTCGAAGATGCCGCGGTACTCCTGGAACGTGGTCGAACCGATGCAGCGCAGCTCACCGGAAGCCAGTGCGGGCTTGATCAGGTTGGACGCATCCATGGTGCCGCCCGATGCCGAGCCAGCACCGATGATGGTGTGGATCTCGTCAATGAACAGCACCGAGTTGGGGATCTTCTTCAGTGCGGTGATCACGCCCTTGAGGCGCTTCTCGAAATCGCCGCGGTACTTGGTGCCGGCCACCAGTGCGCCAAGATCCAGCGAATAGATCACCGCATCGGCCAGCACGTCCGGCACTTCGCCATCGACGATGCGCTTGGCCAGGCCTTCAGCGATGGCGGTCTTGCCCACGCCGGCTTCACCGACATACAGCGGATTGTTCTTGCGACGACGGCACAGTACCTGGATGGTGCGCTCGATCTCATCGCGACGCCCCACCAGCGGATCAATCTTGCCGGCCTTGGCCTGCTCGTTGAGGTTGCTGGCGAACTCGGTCAGCGAATCGCCCTTGCCCTCGCCGTCGCCGCCCTCGACGCGACCCTCACCTTCAAGTGGGGAGGACATCTCCGGATCGTCGCCACCCTTGCCCACGCCATGCGACAGGTAATTGACCACATCCAGGCGGGTGACATCCTGCTGGTTGAGGTAATAGACCGCATGCGACTCCTTTTCGCCGAAGATCGCCACCAGTACATTGGCACCGGTGACCTCCTTCTTGCCGGAGGACTGCACGTGGTACACCGCCCGCTGCAGCACGCGCTGGAAGCCAAGGGTCGGCTGGGTGTCACGCCCATCGTCTTCGGCCAGCAGCGAGACCGAGGCATTGATTGCCTTTTCAAGCTCGCGCCCCAGTCGCTCCAGATCCGCGCCACACGCCTTCAGTACCGCTTGTGCCGAGGCATTCTCCAACAACGCCAACAATAGATGTTCAACCGTCATGTACTCATGACGGGCTTCTCGGGCGCGCTTGTAGCACTGACCAATGGTCTGCTCGAGGTCTTTACTGAACATAAGGCACTCCGGTTGCGGTTGGAGACAATATGCGGCCTGGCAACGATTTTTCCAGCACCCTAGCGACGAAGATGTAGACGCCGTGTCAGCAAGCCCGACAAATCGCCCCTGGCCATGAATCCTGCATTCAGTTTCAACGTAAGAACAGTGCCGACGCTGCTGCCGTAGCTATCAGGGCGCAACGCACCGTTCCGCTTTTCGCAGACCTTGCAGCTTTCCACTACCGGGGTTTTACACTGCCTGCACCGTTCGTGCGGCGCTGGCGCTGATAACCATGTCGCATGGTCAGCAGGGCGCGCGCAGACGCCCTGGCGCTGGCTCAGGCCCGCTCCATCGTGCACAGCAACGGGTGCTGGTTCATCCGCGAGAACTCGTTGACCTGGGCCACCTTGGTTTCGGCGACCTCACGGGTATACACCCCGCAGATGCCGCGGCCGCGCGTATGTACATGCAGCATCACCTGGGTTGCCTTGTCCATGTCCATGGAAAAGAAACTCTGCAGGACGGTCACCACGAAATCCATCGGGGTGTAATCGTCGTTCAGCAGCATCACCTGGTACTGCGGCGGGGGCGCAACCTCGGGTTTGCCGGGGGCAACCAGCAGGCCGTGTTCGCTGTCATGTTGGGTCTTTTGGGACATGTGTCGATTATAGCCGTTCCAGGTGGCCGTCTTTTGACCATTGGACGGCGGGCCCCCTGCCCCCGCACAATTTACAGGCTAACCATCCATTCCTTGGGGAAAACATGAAGAAATCCGTACTCAGCATCGCCTTGCTGGCCCTGGCTGGCGCCACCGCCGGGAGCGCGTTCGCCGGTGAACCCGACCGTGCGGTCGGCCGCCTGCTCGACACCTTGAAGTACAAGTACGAGGTGGACGCCGATGGTGACTACCAGTTGGTCTTCGAAATGGACGACGACCGCACCCAGCTTGTATTCGTGCGTTCCAATGTCGAGACCTATGGCAGCCATCATGTCCGTGAAATCTGGTCGCCGGGTTACAAGTCCTCCGGCCCGCAGTTCCCGGCGCTGGTTGCCAACCGTCTGCTGGAGGATTCCAACGACTCCAAGCTGGGCGGCTGGGTAAAGCAGGGTGAGGTTGCCATGTTCGTGGTCAAGATCGATGCCGATGCCAGTTCCGAGGTGTTGTCCGACGCCATCGACGCTGCCGCCAAGAGCGCCGATGCGATCGAACTGGAAATGACGTCCAAGGACGAGTACTGAGCGTGAATGCATTGCAGTCCCAGCGATGGGCGCCACATGTAACCGTGGCCACCGTGGTCTCCCGCGCAGGGCAACTGCTGCTGGTAGAGGAAGAAAAGAACGGCCGGCGGGTATTGAACCAGCCGGCTGGCCACCTCGAGCCGGGTGAGAGCCTGCTCGAGGCGGCTGTACGCGAAACCCGCGAGGAGACCGGCTGGGACGTGCGCCTGACCGGTTTCATTGGCAGTTACCAATGGACGGCGGCTGACGGCACGCCGTTCCTGCGCTTTGCCTTTGCCGCCGAGCCACAGCAGCACCACCCGCTGCAGGCGCTGGACACCGGCATCGTGCAGGCACTGTGGATGAGCCCGGTGGCCCTGCAGGCCGAGATGGCAAGGCTGCGCAGCCCGCTGGTCTGGCATACGATTTCCGATTGGCTGGCTGGCCAGCGCTACCCGCTTTCGATCGTGCGACAGGTGGCACCGTGACTACTCCAAAGATCGTGGTCGGCGTTTCCGGCGGCGTGGATTCGTCGGTGGCCGCGCTCACCCTGGTCCAGCAAGGCCTGGATGTGGCCGGTCTGTTCATGCAGAACTGGGCCGACGATGGCAGCGGCCATTGCCGTGCCGAGGATGATCGCCGTGATGCGGTCGCGGTCTGCGGCAGGCTGGACATTCCGTTCCATTTCCGCGATTTCTCCAGCGAATACTGGCAAGGGGTGTTCGAGCACTTCCTCGCCGAATATGCTGCCGGCCGCACACCCAACCCGGACGTGCTGTGCAACCGCGAAGTGAAGTTCAAGCACTTCCTGGACGCGGCCCGTGAGCTGGGCGCCGAGCGTATCGCTACCGGCCACTATGCCCAGGTCGACCACTCCGGCGGCCGCTGGCGGCTGCTGCGCGGCGCCGACCGCGGCAAGGACCAGAGCTACTTCCTGCACCAGCTGGGCCAGACCCAGCTGGCAGCGACATTGTTCCCGATCGGGCACATGGAAAAGAGCGAGCTGCGGCATATTGCCCGCGAGGCGGGACTGCCCACGCATGCCAAGAAGGATTCCACTGGCATCTGCTTCATTGGTGAGCGTGACTTCCGTGAGTTCCTGGGCCAGTACCTGCCCGCCCGCGAGGGCGAAATCCACGACCCCGATGGGCAGGTCATCGCCCGCCATCCCGGCGTGTTCTATTTCACCCTGGGCCAGCGCGAGGGCCTGAACATCGGCGGCGTACGTGGGCGCCCGGCCGCGCCGTGGTTCGTGGTTGGCAAGGACGTGGCACGCAACATCCTGTACGTTGACCAGGGGCATGACAGCCCCTGGTTGCAGTCCAACTGGCTGCGCAGCGAGACCATGCACTGGATTGCCGGTACCCCGCCCGCCCGGGAATTCGCCTGCACCGCGCAGACCCGCTACCGCCAACCGGACGAAGCCTGCACCGTAAAGGTGCGCGATGACGGCACGTTGGATGTGCATTTCGCGCGCCCGCAACGCGCCGTCACCCCCGGCCAATCGCTGGTGCTCTACGACGGCATGGAGTGCCTGGGTGGTGCGGTGATCGCTGCGACCGATGCACCTTTGGAGCGCCGCCTGGGCGCCCCTGTTTCCCCTTGAGAGATGACCATGACCTTTTCCATCGATGACCGTGTACTTGCCCTGGCTGGCATCGCCCAGGCCTTGCAGCAGGTACGCCGCATCGCAGAAACCGGCCATTCGGAGAGCGCCGTGGTGCGCACCGCGATGGACAGCGTAATGCGTATTGATGCCAGCTCGCCTGCCGCGGTCTATGGCAGTGCAACCCAGGTCGAGCCCGGCCTGCGCCTGCTGCGTGACTACTTCCGCAACCAGGGCAAGGACGACCTGCTGCCGCGGCTTGCCCTGTCGGTGATGCAGCTGGAACGCCGTTTCGTGCGCGAAGGCGCGACGATCGACAAGGTGGATGCCGGCATCGAGCGTGCTGCCGGCATCGCCCGTGAGCGCGGCGACAGCTGCCACCCGGACGTGCTCAATGCGATGGGCGCGCTGTATGCGGAGACCATCAGCCAGCTCAAGCCCAAGATCATGGTGCAGGGCAACCCGCACTACCTGGGCCAGGCGATGGTGGTGTCGGAGATCCGTGCGTTGCTGCTGGCAGCGGTGCGTTCGGCGGTGCTGTGGCGGCAGCTGGGTGGCGCGTACTGGGATTTCCTGTTCTCACGCAAGGCCATGCTCGAAGCCATCGAGCGCCGCCTGCGCTGAATGGCGACGCCCGCAGCCGCCGTGGTTGCGGGCTACGTCGCAAAACCTCCGGGGATTCGCGCCAGCAGGGCTAAAGACCCCCTGCCCACTGCCGATACTGCATTCGTGACTCTCCCGAGAACGTCCATGTATTCACGTATTGCAATCCGTTTGGCAGCCCCACTGGTCCTCACCCTTCTGGTCGTGGTTGCTGCTGCCCTGTCCTGGCCCTCGGCGGCCCTGTGGGCGATCCTGACCACCATGGTGTTGAGCTGGCTGGTGTTTGCCTGGTGGAGCGTGCATTCGCAAGCCCAGCGCTCGCCCGAGCATGCCAAGGTGCTGAAAGAGCAGGACCAGTTGCTCAACGAGCTGCGCAACTTCGTCAGCAACGAGATCGACGGCTCGCGCAGCGAGATCGAGCGCGCCCGCGAGCTGATCCGGCAGGCGGTCGGCGGCCTGGGCGGCAGCTTTGATGCGATGAGCCGCAAGTCGCGCCAGCAGAGCCAGGCGCTGGCCCGCATCGTTGACCGTGCCGGCGATGAAGGTGGCGGCGGTGTCGATGTTGCCCGCTTCGCCCAGAACGCCAGCCACCAGATGGAACAGCTGGTGGAAGCACTTGAGCAGGTCAGCGGCCAGAGCAGCAATACCGTGCAGCACATCGACCAGATGGCACAGCACCTGGACGGCATCTTTGCCCTGCTCGAAGACGTCAAGTCAATTGCCGACCAGACCAACCTGCTGGCTCTGAATGCGGCCATCGAAGCGGCGCGTGCCGGTGAGGCAGGTCGTGGCTTTGCGGTGGTGGCCGACGAGGTGCGCAACCTCTCCGAACGTTCCACCACCTTCAACGAGCAGATCCGCAAGCTGGCCCACAGTTCCAAGGACGCGATCGCCAAGGTGCGTGAAACCGTCACCCATATGGCGTCGCGCGACATGGACCGCTCCCGTGAGGCGCGCCTGGAAGCCGCCTCGATGTTGGACAGCGTGGCCGCCATCAATGCCTCGCTGGGCGATGGCATGCGTGAGATCTCCGAGTGCGGCCGCGCCATCGACGGCAGTGTCGCCGAAGCCGTGCGCGCCCTGCAGTTCGAAGACATCGCCACCCAGGCGCTGGGCGGCGTGCATACCCACCTGGACCGCCTGGGCGCGATCAACCGTGAAGCGGTCGCCCTGCAGGAACTGTTGCACCGCAATGGCGGCGTGTTCGACGGCGAGATGGTCAGTGCGCTGCAGCGTACCGGCAGCCGTCTGCGCGAAATGCGCGTGGAATGGGAGCGTCCGCCGCACAAGCCGGTTTCCCAGCAGAGCATGGGCGCAGGCACGGTGGAATTGTTCTGATTCCAGCCTGCTCCCGTTTTGCATGCAAGCCCCGGTCTTCGACCGGGGCTTTGCTGTTGCCTCGTCCACATTGATAGATGCTCAACCAGCGCCCCCCTGCCGACACGAATCCGGAGCCAGCATCGCAGCTGGCCGCCACCATGCCGCCAGTCGCCCCGGTCAGCGGCCCGGCGCTGAACCGCCGCGCGCAACTCGCTCAGCTCGAGCACAGCGCGCAGCAGGAAATAATGGCCTTGCGTGCGCGCCGCGATGGCGAGGGACATCCTGCGGGTGCAGAAACAGCCGACTGGCTGACATCCAGCATCGATTGGGACCTGTCTGTCCCCTGAAACACCCCCCCCAGCCGGTCAACATGCGTGCAAGCACAATGCCTTTCTTGTGGGAGCGGCGTAAGCCGCGAAGCACGCACATCATCAGATCAAGGCCTCCCAGCAACACCAGTTTCGCGGCTTACGCCGCTCCCACATCCAATGAGCAACCTGGCTCGGTGAGGGCAGAAGCAGCCGAGAGCTGATGTTGTGCAGCCGCTATCGGGTCACATGTCCTCGCACAGCGCAGCTGTTTTGCAGGAGCAGCGAAAACAGCGACGCACGGACATCACCAGAACAAGGTCTGTGAGAACACCAGCGTCGCGGCTTGCGCCGCGCCCCAGGACGAAAAAAGCCCGGCTGCGGATCAGGCAGCCGGGCTTGTATTCGTTCTTGCCGTCGGTCAGTGGGTTGCGCTGATCGTCGTCATCGCGGTGATGTTCGGCAGTTCAAGCAGTTCGGTGGGGCCGCTGCGCAGCCATTGCACCATTTCACGCGGGCGCAACGGCCGCGAGAACAGATAGCCTTGCAGCTCATCACAGCCCTGCTGGATCAGCATGGCCGCCTCTGCCGGGGTCTCGACACCTTCAGCAACCACACGCATGCCCAAGGCATGGCCCAGATGCACGATGGCCTGGGTAACCTCGGCGGTGCCTGCGTCGTGCAGCATGCCTTGCACGAAGCTGCGGTCGATCTTCAGCCGCTGCACCGGAAACCGATTGAGGTAATGCAGGTTGGAGAAGCCCGTGCCGAAGTCATCCACCGCGAGCGGGATGCCATGTTGCTCGAAAACATCGAAGCACTGCCTCAGCGCATCGGTGTCGCGGATCAGCGCCGACTCGGTCAGCTCCAGTTCGAGGCGCTGCGCTGGCCAGCCTGATTGCTGGCAGATACTGACCACACGTTCGGCGAAACCACGGTCCCGCAGCTGCAATGCCGAGACATTGACCGCGATACGCTCGAACTTCAGCCCTGCCTGCTGCCATACCGCAGCCTGCCGGCAGACTTCCTGCAGCACCCAGTCGCCGATATGGATGATTTCGCCACATTTCTCGGCAATTGGAATGAACTCGGCCGGGCTGCAGGAACCGATCTTGCCACTGTTCCAGCGCAACAAGGCCTCGATCGAAGGCGTGGCATCGCCATTGGCATGCACCAGTGGCTGATAGACCAGGCTGAACTCGTCGCGCTCGACCGCACCATGCAGGGCATGTTCAATTTCAACCCGACGCTGGGTACGGGCCAGTGCGTCCTGGCTGTAGTACTGGTAGGTGTTGCGCCCCGCCTCCTTGGCGGCATGCATGGCGGCATCGGCAGCACGCAGCAGGCTGTCGAAGTCGTTGCGACCCTCATCGAGCAGGGCGATACCCACGCTGGCACCGACCTTCAAGGTGACGTCCTCGCGGTATAGCGGCTCGGCCAGCGAGGCAATCAGCTTGCGGGCCACATGCCCTGCATCGTCCGGTTCCACCAGGTTGCGCAGGATCACGATGAACTCGTCGCCATTGAAGCGGGCGAACAGGTCCGCTGTGCGCAGATTCTGGTGCAGGCGTGCCGCAGCGGCCTTCAGCAACATATCGCCGGTAGCGTGACCGAAGGTGTCGTTGATGCTCTTGAAACCATCCAGGTCGATGAACAGCATTGCCAGGACGGCACCGCGCTCACGCGCCTCGATGATCGCCTCGGAACCTTGCTCACGCAGCAACATGCGATTGGGCAGGCCCGTCAGCAGGTCGTAGTGTGCAAGCAGTTCCAGGCGTTCATCGGCCTCGCGTTCGCGGGTGATGTCGCGGAACAACACCACGTAGCGTTCCGGCAGGCCGTCGCGCTGATCCAATTCGATCAGGACCTGCACCCACACCCGTTGCCCGGAGGGGCGGTAAAAGCACAGGTCCAGCTGTTCCGGAAGCCCACCCTCGGCGATGCGCGACAACGCGGCTTCAAAGCTGTCACGCGAATCTGGAATGTACAGATCCAGCGCCTGGTCCAGGGTTACCGGCTCCTTGCGCAGGCCATGGATGCGGTAACACTCCTCGGTCCATTGCATGGCACGGGTGCTGACCTCGATCTCGCAGCCGCCGATGCGGCCCAGCGCCGACACCCGGTTCAACAACTCGGTGCGCCAGCGGATCAGCGCGTCTGTACGACGCTGATTGCTGATGTTCTGCACCTGACCCAGCACCCTGTGCAGGGCGCCGGTAGCGTCGTAATCCAGCTCCACCCAGATGCGCAGCTGTTGCTGGGTGACCGGGTCACGGCCCCAGGTGATGTCAAAGCTGCCGCCCTTGGCCTCATCCAGCAGGCGCCGCCAACTGCAGAACAGATGCGTGCGGGCATCGCTGGACAGGTTGCGCAACCATTGCCGCCCGCTCGGCAACGTGGTGTTGCTCCAGCCGATGGCGGCGGCGAATTCCTCGGACCACTGCACGCGATTGCGCTGCGGCTCCCACACCCAACTGCCCATGCCGGCGACGCGTTGTGCCCGTCGCAGCAGGGCCTGCTGCGAGCGCAGTTCGTCCTCCAGCGATTTCTGCTGCTGGATGTCGGTATAGGTGCCGACCATCCGCAACGGTTGGCCGTCGGCCGCGCGTGCAATCACCTGCCCCCGATCCAGTACCCAATGCCAACTGCCATCGGTCTGGCGCAGGCGGAACTGACACGCAAACGGGGTCTGTGGATCGTGCAGATGTGCGGCAATCGCCTGGCGCAGCTGCAGCTGATCTTCCGGGTGAACTTCGTCCAATAGTCCGATGTCGGGCGGATCTACGTTGCCACCCGGGGTGGCACTGGTACGGATGACGGCATCGCTGACGATGTCCCAGTCCCATAAACTGTGACCTGCCGATTCCATCGCCATCGCCCAACGTGCATTGCGCGCCTCGGTGTCACTGGCCACCGAATACAGATAGCCCAGGGGAGCCGCCGAAGGCGATTGCACCGCGCTGAGCCAGCCCTCGAGTCGATGGCCGTCCCCCGGCAGCGGGCAGGCGACCGCATCCTGTTCGGCCAGTCGCTGGCGGATGCCAGCCAACTGCGGGCAGTAACGTGACAGACGTTCGGGCAGGCCCAGCTCCCTGGCCATGCCATTGGCGGCCAAGGGTTGCCCGTCCGTGTCCAACAGCACGACGGCCGCATTCAACGGATGACGAAGCAGGCTAGCTATGACGCCGCGATCCACGCGTTCTATCTCCAAGCCCGACAAACCGGGTACCCATTCGATAACGGCACCAACTCGGCAGAATTGAGCACTTCGTCGCCCGCCATGTGCACAAGCCGTTAAACTTGGGCGACGCTTGTCCGAAACCTCCTCCCAGCATGCGAGCCGATCCGGCAACTTCCGTTCCCTCCGTGTCCGTCGCATCCCTGCGGCGACGCGCTGGCACGTTCTGGTTGCAGGCACTGGCGGGTTTGCTGGCGATAGCCCTGCTGGCCTTGCTTGTAATTGCGGGTGATTTTTCCAGTTGGCAGGGAAAAAGTGTGATGGCCATCGCTATCGCGCTTTGCGGGACGCTTGCTCTGCTGTGCTGGCGCCTTCGCGCGACGCGATCATTGACAGAGGCCCGGCAGCGGCTGCCTGACGGTTTACAGCAACTGGCGGAACTACTCCCGGATGGGGTGATGATTGCCGAAGACAACACCGTTCTATATGCCAATGCCGCAGCAAGCAGCATCCTGGGCATCGCTGACGGCCGTAGCGACACGGCGGCACAACTGCTGATCAGTCTGCGCACGCACGCACCGCCTACGCACAATGGCGAGTTGCCGGTCCAGCTGCGTCGATCGGGGGGCGAGCCCTTCCATGCCATGGTGATCACCCAGCAGCTGCGGCACGCCGGCAAGACATGTCAACTTTTCGTCATCCGCGACCTGAGCGAGCTGGAGCATGGCCGGGCTGCGCTGGCCGCAAGCAACAGCGAGTTGCAGGCCATGGCAGGCCGCCTGTTCTCCTTGCAGGAAGATGAGCGGCGCTCGATCTCGCGTGATCTGCACGATGATATCGGCCAGGCCATCACCGCGATGAAACTGGCGGCCTGTGCCGCACGCGACGAAGACAGCAAGCCACGGCGGCAGGACGATATCGACCAGATCATCGAACTGGCGGACAGTACGGTGATCAAGCTGCGCAACCTCTCGATGCTGCTGCGCCCCCCGCAACTGGACGCGCTGGGCCTGGAGGCTGCCTTGCGCTGGCAGGCCGGCCTGCTGTTCCGCTCCACCGAGGTCGAGCTGTTGCTGGATGTGGACGCCCTCCCCCGCCGGCCCAGCAACGAAGTGGAACAGGCCTGCTTCCGGATTGCCCAGGAAAGCCTGACCAACGCGCTGCGCCACGCCAGTGCCAGCCAGGTGTCACTGTCGCTGCGCGACGGCAGCAACGGCGACCTTCACCTGCAGGTGGTGGACGATGGCGAGGGCTTTGATCCCGCCGGCCCGCGTGGACTGGGCATGATCGTGATGCGCGAACGTGCACAGAGTGCCGGCGGCAGCCTGCACATCGAGACCGCGCCGGGAGCAGGCACCCGTATTGACCTGCGCCTACCCTACGCAATGGCCGCACAGTGACCCCGCAAGGACCCCGCCCGATGTGGAATGCCACTCCCTCTTCGCTTGGTGATCGCGGCGACGCGCGCCCAGCCCGGCTGGGTGCCGGCAACCCGGAACTGGCCACCCTGGTGGATGCCGCCAATCGCACCGGCACCTCGCTGATGCTGTTGCATCTGGATATCGACCACTTTGCCTCGGTCAACGAGAACATGAGCGCCGAGGTCGGTGACCAGGCATTGGTACTGATTGCCGAACGCCTGCGGGGCTTCCTCGGCGATCGCGGCAGGCTATGGCGGCACGGCAGCGACGAGTTCCTGATCGCGGTGCCCCGCAGCACCCAGACGCCTTCGCCCGAAGACTTGGCAGAACAGATCCGCCAGCAGATCGAGCTTCCGCTCTCGGTACTGCCCTACACCCTGTTCCTGACTGCCAAGATCGGCGTCAGCCTTTGCCCGGAACACGCCAACACGGCCACCGGTGTGCTGGATCTTGCCGAGGACGCACTGCACCAGGCCGGCCGCGAAGGGGGAAACTCGGTGCATGTGCATGTGCTGCACAAGCCCAGCAGCGCCCACAGCGAAAGCATCATCTCGCGCCAGTTGGTGGATGCCATCGACAACGGCGAGCTGCGCCTGCGCTACCAGCCGCTGGTCAGCGCCCGCGATGGCCACGTGATGGGCATGGAGGCGCTGTTGCGCTGGCAATCGCCCACCCTGGGCATGCTGGTGCCGGAACGCTTCATGCGCACCGCCGAGCGCCTGGGCATCATCGTGCAGATTGGCGCCTGGGTGCTGGAAATGACCTTGCGCCAGGCCAAGGTGTGGCGCGACCAGGGATTCGAGGACTTCAACGTCGCGGTCAATGTATCGACCCTGCAGCTGTTGCGCCCGAACTTCTTCACCGAAGTGATGGCCATGCTGCAGTCGATTGGCGTCCCCGCGCGGATGTTGACGCTGGAAATCAACGAAAGCGCCCTGACCAACAACGTCAACTTCGTCCATGAGACGTTGGCCAACCTGCGTAACGAAGGCATCAGCCTGTGCCTGGACAACTTCGGCACCGGTGACTCCAGCCTCAGCGCATTGGTTCGCTACCCGGTGGACAAGCTCAAGATCGACCGCAGCTTCATCAAGAGCGCGCCGGCCGCCAACCGCGAGGCGGCCATCAGCCGCGCCATCATCGCCATGGGCCATCAGCTGGGCATGACGGTGATCGCCAATGGCGTGGAATCGCAGGCACAGCTGGGCTTCCTGCGGCGCAATGACTGCGATGTCTTCCAGGGGTATCTGTTCGGCGAGCCAATGTCGGCCGATGCTGCCGGCATGACCTTGCGCCGGCGCTACCTGCGCCCGGAGGCGTTTGCCGAAACCCGTCCGGATCGCACCTTGTTGCTGCTCGACGACGAGGAGAACGTGCTGCGCTCGCTGGTGCGCCTGTTCCGTCGCGACGGCTATCGGATCCTGGCCGCCGGCAATGTGCGTGATGCCTTCGATCTGCTGGCGATCAATGACGTGCAGGTGATCCTGTCCGACCAGCGCATGAGCGACATGAGCGGCACTGAATTCCTGGGCCGGGTGAAGATGTTGTACCCGGATACGATCCGCTTGGTGCTGTCCGGCTATACCGACCTGAACACGGTCACCGACGCGATCAACCGTGGCGCGATCTATCGCTTCCTGACCAAACCCTGGAACGACGACGACCTGCGTGAACACATCCGTCAGGCCTTCCGCACCCATGATGAGAAACAGGGTGTGGGCGCTTCGTAGGGTTGAGCCAGGTCGTTGCAGCTTTTGTGGGAGCGGCGTAAGCCGCGAGGCCGCTGATGGCCAAACCCCTATGCACTGGTTGCAACTGCGCGATGCACTTCTGCGTTCGCAGATAGGCGAGGACTGACACGGCATCAGCTTCGCGGCTTACGCTGCTCCCACAATCCTGCAATCCAACAATTCGGCAGCACCCATCCGCCTATTTCGGCTGGCGGATCGGCAGCACGATGCGGAAGCAGGAACCCTCGCCTACGGTGCTGTCCAGGTCGATGCGACCGTGATGCTTGTTGATGATGCCGTAGGAGATCGACAGGCCCAGCCCGGTGCCGCTGCCCACCGGCTTGGTGGTGAAGAACGGATCGAAGATGCGCTGGCGCAGTTCCGGCGAGATGCCTGCACCGTTGTCCTTGAACTCGACCCAGACCTCGTCGCCACTGACGCCGGTGCTGACCACGATGTTGCCGCGTTCGGCGATGGCATGGCCGGCGTTGAGCAGCAGGTTCATATAGACCTGGTTGAGCTCGGAGGGCAGGCATTCGATCATCGGCAGTTCGCCATAACGGCGTTCCAGCGTGACCTTGTACTTGAGCTCGTTCCAGATGATGTTGATGGTCGATTCGAGGCCGGCGTGCAGATCGACCAGCTTCCATGATTCATCGCGGCCGGAGTACGAGAAGTCCTTGAGGTCGCGCACGATGCGGGTGACCCGCTCGATACCCTCGCGTGATTCGGCCATCAGCTGCGGCAGGTCGCGGCTGATGAAATCGATATCCAGACGATCACGGATGTCGTCGATCTCAGGGATCAATGCCTTCGGGTCGGGCGCGCGCAAGGCACGCTCGTAAGCCTCGATCACGGTGAACAGGCTGCGCAGGTACTCCTGCAGGCTGCCCAGGTTGGAGTGGACGTAGCCGATCGGGTTGTTGATCTCGTGCGCGACGCCCGCAGCGAGCTGGCCGATGGAGGCCATCTTTTCCGACTGCAGCAGTTTTTCCTGGGTACCATTCAGCCGCAGATAGGCCTGGCGCAGCTCGGCGTGGCGCTGCTGCAATTCGCGCTCGTAGTCTTCCGGGCCGTCGATATGCTGGAACAACGCCAGGAAGGCTTCGCCAGCGGCATCGCTGTGATGATGCAGATGCAGGGTGATGACGCGCTCGCCGATCGGCAGGCTGCCGATCCAGCTACCCGAATCGCGGGCCTGCGACAGCGCGAACGGCGGCAACAAGGCCTCGAGCTGGCGGCCAAGGTCGGCACTGCCTGCTCCATCCACGCCAAACAATTCACGTACCAGGCCGTTGGCGATGCTGACTTCAAACTTGCCGCTGAACACCAGCATCCCGTGCTGGACGCGTTCGCCCAAGGCTCGCAAGGTGGACGCCGAGGGCGGTGGCGTGAGGAGGCTGCTATCGGTCTGGGTCACGGCGGTCGGTGCAAACGAGGACAGACCGCCACTATAGCCGGATGTGGGTATCCCATCGCGCCCCCAAGGCGCGATACCTGCTGGGTCAGGCGACGGCGAGTGGCCGCCGTGCGTGTACGGTCTGCGCCTGCCCCTTGGCGTCGTAAGCGGGCGCGCTCTCGCTGCGGCCCAGTTGTCGCAGGGCCCAGTTGACCTCGCGCCGGCGTCGCGCCAGCAATACCCCGTTGGCGTGGTTGCGTTCGGCCAGCTCCTTGAGCTTTTCGGCCTCATGCAGCGGCGGCTGCCGCTCCAGTTCGCGCAGGGCGTCCAGCTTCCTGCCGGTGGCGGCAACCAGGGCCGCCACATCGTGCTCGGCCAAGGCGCGCTGTTCGCGGTCCAGCGCTTCGCTCAAACGCTGCAACGGGTCGCCCATGGTGAGGTTCATCCCTGCAACTGCCGGTCCAGGCCCAGCATGCGCGTCGCGATGGCGTCGGGGTTGATCTTGTAACTGCCGTTCTCCAGCGCCTCGCGCACGGCTTGTACGCGTGCCTGGTCAATGGCCGGAGCGGCGCTCAGCTCGCGCTGTACCGCCTGCAGCTGGGTGGCCTCTCCGGTCAGGCGCACGCTGTCGGCTGCCTCAACCGGCTTGGGCTTGGCATCGCCTGCTGCGGCCACTTTGGTGTTGACGGCCACACTGCGCAGTTGCGCTGCGGCTGCAATACCACCGTCGATTTTCTGGCTCATGTGATGGAGTCCTGATTCGGTTCAAAAACGATAACGGCCGCTTCGGGCAGTTCTTTAGCAATTTATCGGCTTACCAGCACATCGCCGCCGGGGGTGGCGACACCTTGCATTACCCGGCGTGAAGACAGGTTCTCGACGGAGACCCGCTCGCCTTCACCGGCGTCCCCCAGCGCCTTGCCGGCCATCCGCACCTCGACCCCGCCGCGACGGGACACCAGGGCGACATTGTCGCCACGACGCACCGTGCGCGGTGCCACCAGATCAGTCGCCGACAGCAGGCTGCCCGCGCTCAATGCGCGTCGGGCCACCCTGCCCACTGCTGCCTCCGGCTTCAACAGTACCGCACCGGCCAAGCGCGCCGTATCGCGTTTGACCGTACTTATATCGGCAGCCGCCAGCGTTTCTCCAGCGGCCACGCCACGCGCCAGCACCAGCACCTGCTGTTCACGCCGCACCTTCACCGGTACGAACAGGCGCCAGCCACCGGCTTGCGGACAGGCCACTTCCACCGTGGTGTTGGCGGTGACCCTGGCCTGCAGCGCCTGCGTGCAGGCGGGCAGGCGCAGGTTCGCGTCGAGATTGGCCTCGCCACTCTCCCCTTCCCCCAAGGTAGCCAGGGCAGCTGCACGGATGGACTCCACCGACTGGAAAGTGGTGGCTCCGGCCAGTGACGGCAACAACAGGCAGATATAAAGGAGTAAGCGCATCGGCAGCGGCCGCCCGGTCCAGGATTGATTCGACAGGCTTCGGTGCAAGTGCCGTGCCAACTCCCGTCAAGACCGGCGCTCAAGTTGTCATACCTTGCCGCCGATACAGCACACATGTCACAAGACCTGCTCAACCGAATTGACCAGCGCACCCGGCTGGCCGGCCACAACCGTCTCGCACTGCTGCTGTTCCGCCTCGGCGGCCGTCAGCTTTTTGGCGTGAATGTCTTCAAGGTGCAGGAGGTGCTGCGGCGCCCGGCATTGTTTCAGGTGCCAGGCTTGCCAACCCAGTTTGCCGGTGTCGCCGACGTCCGTGGCCGCTCGGTGCCGGTGCTGGACCTTGGCCTGGCCATTGGCCACCCCGAACGCGAGCCTGAGGCAGACACCTCGCCAGGCTATCTGGTGGTAACCGAGTTCAACCGTTCGGTGCAGGGATTTCTGGTCAGCGGGGTTGAGCGCATCGTCAACATTGCGGTGGAAGATATCCACCCACCGCCGGAGTTGGGCGCCGAATCGACGTATTTGACCGCCGTTACGCGCTTCCAGGGTGAGCTGATCCAGGTCACCGACGTGGAAAGCGTACTGGCCGATATTGCCCAGGTACGCAGCGAGGCGGTGCTGGATCCGTCGATGGCGCTGCCTGCCGATGCCCCGGCGATGCAGGTCCTGGTGGTCGATGATTCGCGGGTGGCACGGCAGCAGATCCGCAGCGTACTGGACCAGTTGGGCGTCAGCGCCACCCTGCTCTCCGACGGCAAGCAGGCATTGGAACACCTGCTGCAGATCCATGCCTCGGGTGAGAACCCGGCTGAGCGCTATGCCATGGTCATTTCCGACATCGAGATGCCGGCGATGGATGGCTACACCTTGACGACGGAAATCCGCCGCCATGCAGGGTTGGCGGGCCTGTATGTGCTGCTGCATACCTCCTTGTCGGGCGTGTTCAACAACGCCATGGTGGAACGCGTGGGCGCCAATGCCTTCGTGGCCAAGTACAGCCCGCATGAATTGGCGGATTTCGTCCTGCAGCGCCTGCGCCATGTGGCTCAGACCCAATACGCGTATAACTGAGCCGGCTCCACGGTAGTGGGGGGGGGGGGGGGGGGGGGGGGGGGGGGGGGGGGGGGGGGGGGCGGGCGGGG
>NZ_JBXFWM010000005.1:0-131066 GCF_056856655.1 Stenotrophomonas sp. STEN033 | reverse complement strand
CCCCCCCCCCGCGCGCGCCCGCCCCGAACACCCCCGCGCCCCCGGCGGCCGGGCGCCGGGAGGCCGGGCCGGCGCCCGCCCCCCCACCCCCGCCCCCCCCCCCCCCCCCCCACTACAGGTACAGCGTTACAGCTCCACCGTATCGAACGCCTGCCCATGCTGCGGGTGCTGTTGCCACATCTGCTGCAGGCTCAGCCCGCGCACCGGGTCGATGAAATCCGGGGCGATGTCGGCCAGCGGCTTGAGTACGAACGCGTGCTTCAACTCCGGGCGCGGGATGCGTAGATGACCCGGGCCTTCCACCACCAGGTCGCCGTAATAGACCACATCGATATCCAGGGTCCGGTCACTGAAACGCGGTCCGGAACGATCGCGGCCGTGCGCGTCCTCCACCGCGTGCAACCAATCATCCAACTCGCCCAGCGGCAGGTCGGTGTCCAGCATCACTGCGTTGTTGAGGAAGTCGGGTCCGTCGAATCCCACGGCCGGGGTGCGGTAGGCCGGGGAGACGCTGATCGCGCCAAAACGTTCGCGCAATACGGCAACAGCCGCTTGCAGGTAGTGCTGCGGTTGCAGGTTGCTGCCCAGGCTGAGGAGCACGGTGGTCATGAGTTGGTTTGCCTGCAGGCCCGCACGCGCCACGATGGACGAGCTTGAGCACCGCATCGTAGGGAGGGGGCGCACATGATAGGCCAGCCATCGCCAGCCCGCATATGCTTCAGCCCACGCCCAGTGCGTCCGCTACCGCACGGAACACCCGCTGCATCTCCAAGGGCTTGGGCAGCACATGCACGCTGATACCCGAAGGCGCCTGGCCATCGGCGAACGCCGGCGCGTTGGCATCCTCCAGCACGATCGCCGGGCCGCGATAACCCATCGCCTGCATCTCCGCCAGCAGTTGTCCGGCCGACAACAACGGAATGCCGCTGTCCACCAGCACCACATCCGGCAGGCCCGCCTCCTGAAGATGCCGCATCGCCACCGCGCCATCGCTGGCCAGACGCATGCGATAACCCTGGCTGGACAGCGCATTGCCCAGCAGCGACAGACGTGTGGCCTCGTCATCCACCACCAGCAGGCGCTCACCATGGCCGACCCGGGTTCGTTCCAGTGGTTCGGCATCTTCGCTGGCGGTGCTTTCGCACATCGGCAACAGCAGTTCGAAGGTCGTGCCTTCGCCAAGCTGACTCTGCACCTGGATCTGCCCGCCTATGCTCTCGACGATGCGATGGCAGGACACCAGCCCCAAGCCGGTGCCATCTGCCTTGGTGGTGAAGAAGGGCGTGAACAGGCGTTGTACCGTCGCTGCATCCATGCCGATGCCATCATCACTGACACGGATGCGCACCTTGTCGGTTTCGCCGGCAACGCGCTCGGCGACCAGCCTCAGGCTGCCGCCGTCGGGCATGGCCTGGATGGCGTTGAGCGCAAGATTGAGCAGCACCTGCTGCAGCTCGGTGTAATTGGCTTCAACCGCCATGCGGTCGTCGGAGACTTCAAGATGCAGCTCGGCATTGCGCGGCAGGCTGCTCTTCAGCAGCATGCCCACCGCCTGGAACAGGCGCTGCAGTACGATCCGTTCGCTGGGCTGGCGTGAGCCGCGCACGAAGGACAGCATCGACTCGACCATCTCGTGGCCCCGGCGCCCGCATTCGGCAATGACATCGGCCAGGCGGACGACCTTGGGATCATCGCTGCGGTCGCGGATCAGGTCGGGGATGATCAGCAGCGGTTGCAGGATGTTGCGCAGGTCGTGGCTGAGCCCCGCAGCGAGCAGGGCCAGGCTCTCCAGCCGTTGCGCACGCATCAACTCATCTTCCACCCGCAGCCGTTCCAGCTCACTGCGGGTCTCGCGCACCAGACGCGCCACCGCCGAGGGCAGCCGCGCCGGCTGGTGCTTGATGATGTAATCATTGGCGCCATGCTGCAGCGCCTCCACCGCAGTTTCCTCACCCATCGTGCCGGAGACGAAGATGAAAGGTGCCCGGGGGTGCAACTCACGCAGGATCTGCAATGCCTGGTAGCCGGAGAAGCCCGGCATGCTCAGGTCGGACAGCACGACATCCGGTACGCCATCCGCCAAGGCAGCGCGCATTGCCGGCTCGTTGTCGACACGCTCGAACTCCAGCTCCAGGCCAGCCTCGAGCAACTGGTCGATGACCAGTTCGGCATCCTCCGGCGAATCCTCCACCAGCAGGATCCGCAGCAGCCCCAATGGCGCTCCCTTGTTCGGCATCTGTGTTTACTCGTGCTCCGGTGCCTGGTTGATCACCGCCCAGAAGGTGCCGATGGTACGCACCGCCTGGAAGAACTGGTCGACATCCACCGGCTTCACCACGTAGGCGTTGACCCCCATATCCCAGCTGCGGGCCAGGTCGCTTTCTTCGCGCGAAGAAGACAGGATCACCACCGGCAGGCGCTTGAGTTCCTCGTCGGCGCGGATCAGCCGCAGCACCTCCAGTCCATCCATGCGCGGCATCTTGATATCCAGCAGCAACACGGCCGGCAAGCCCTCCTCGCGCTGGGCGAAGGCGCCGCGCCGGAGCAGGAAGTCCATGGCCTCGACCCCGTCCTCGACATGCACGATGGGGTTGGCCAGGGAGGCATCGCGCAGCGCGTCGATCGCCATTTCGGCGTCGGCTTGGCTGTCTTCGGCAATCAGGATGGTACGCAGGGGACTCATTCCACGGTGTCCTTGTTGGATGTTTCGGTTGCCTGGGGAAGAACGAAGGTGAAGGTGGCGCCTTTATCGACCTGTGCGTCGGCCCAGATGCGGCCACCGTGACGGGTCAATACCCGGCGCACGCTGGCCAGGCCGATGCCGGTGCCGGGGTACTCCGAGGCCTTGTGCAGGCGCTGGAACACACCGAACAACTTGGAAGCGTATTGCATGTCAAAACCGGCGCCATTGTCGGTGATGCTGAACTGGTGGCTGCCATCCGGCAGCTGCCTGGCGCTGACTTCGATCACCGCCTTGTCGCGACCGGCGGTGTACTTGACGGCGTTGCCGAGCAGGTTCAACCAGACCTGGCGCAGCATGTTCTCGTCGCCGACCAACACCGGCAGCCTGCCGATCTGCCACTCCACCTCGCGTAGCTTGCCGTCCGCCCCGGCTTCGTTCTTCAGGTTGGAATCGAGCAGCGCGCGGGTATCGGCCACCAACGACTGCATGTCCACGCGCTGCAGGCGCATCGCCCCGCGGCCCAGCCGCGAATAGACCAGCAGATCATCGATCAAGGCCGCCATCAGCTGCGCCGAACTGCTGATCACCTCGAGGTAGTGCTGGGTCTTGCTGTCTATCGCCTCGCCCAGATGGCGTGTCAGCTTGTCGGAGAAGCCAGCCACATGCCGCAGCGGCGCACGCAGGTCGTGTGACACGGAGTAACTGAACGCTTCCAGCTCACGGTTGACGTCGGCCATCTGCTCGACCTTGCCTTCGAGCTGGCGGTTCAGCTCCTCCACGTGCTGCTGCACCGCACGCTGCACGGTGACATCACTGATCGTCATCAACACCACGTCATCTTCAGCGTCCGGCAAGGCCATGCGCCGTGCGTTGATCAACATCGTCCGTTGCATGCCATCCACGCTGCGTTGCTGGTGTTCGAAATCCCACAGCTCGCGCCCACGCAGCAGCACATCGGCCAGACGCTGGCGGACCAGCGGGTCTTCCCACGCACCCTCGCCTATGTCCTGCAGCTGACGCAGACTGATATCGGCGTCGTCGACGCCGTACAGCTCGGTGAATGCGGCGTTGTGCAGTACCACCCGCAGCTTGTCGTCGAGCAGCACGATGGGTTCACGCACGGTCTGCAGCACTGCGCTTGCGCGGGCACTGGCCTTGCTGAGGCGAAGCTCGACATCGGCACGGCCACCGATCTGCCGCTGCAACAGCCACAGCACCAGCCCCAACAGCAGCAATTGCACCGCCAGTGCGGTCCAGGTCACCATCGACGCAAGCTGTTGCTGGTCCCTCGCCTTGGCTGCGCGCTTCACCAGCAGCGCGTCCTCGTGATCCTGCAGCTCCTGCACCAGTTGCCGGATCGGGTATTGGAAAGTCATTTCCTCGATCAGCTCACGCTGTCGGGGTGAATCGGTGCTGGCGGCGATTTCCCTGGCCAGCGCCATGCGCCGCTCCAGCATCGAGTCCATCTTGCCGATGCGCACCAGCTGTTCCGGGCTATCGCTGACCAGTTGCGCCAGTTCGGTCAGGTTGACGCCGATGCGGTCAGCTGTCTGCAGGCGCTCCTGCAGTGCCGGCGAATCGATGCCCTTGGACAAGGTCAGCGCCGCCGATTCGACGTCACGGATATCCGCCTGCAGGTTGTACAGGCGCGCGCCCACCGCCTGGGTATGCACGACCCAGTTGGACGCATTCACGCTGTCGGCCGCCAGCCGTTGCAGGGTCAAGGCCGGCACCACGATGATCAACAACGCGGCCAGCCCCAACCCGAACAGGCGCCAGCGGCTCCAGCCATCATCGGTCAGTCGTGTTGCCATTCCTTCCCCTGCGTGCTGACGGACCGGCGCGTGTCGCGACGGCCCGGGATTCATCGACGGTGTCGATCCGGAATCAGTCGATGGCAGCGTGACCAGCACGACAGCATCGCTGACTGTCGGCCAAGGATTGCACGAATACGTGTACCCGTGCACTCCCCTGCAGCCGGACCTGCAGATACCGCCAGGCACACAAGCGGAAAAGCCTCAGCCAGCCTCGCCTGCGGGCTTGATCGCGTGCCCACCGAACTCGTTGCGCATCGCCGCCAGCATGCGGTCGCTGAACGAATTTTCCTGACGCGAGCGCAGCCGTTCCAGCAGCGACAAGGTGATCACCGGCGCAGGCACATCCAGATCGAGGGCCTCGGCCACGGTCCAGCGGCCTTCGCCGGAGTCCTCCACATACGGCGCAATGCCGTCCAGCGCCGGATTGGCCTGCAACGCGTTGGCACTGAGGTCCAGCAGCCAGGAACGCACCACGCTGCCATGTCGCCAGACTTCGGCCAGCTGGGCCAGGTCCAGCCCGAACTCGGCCTTCTTCTCCATCAACGCGAAGCCTTCGGCATAGGCCTGCATCATTCCGTACTCGATGCCGTTGTGGACCATCTTGCTGAAGTGTCCGGCGCCGACTGGCCCCACATGGGCCCAGCCGCGGTCTGCGGCCGGCGCCAGCGCCTTGAACACGGGCGACAGGCGCGCCACCGCCTCGGCCTCACCGCCGATCATCAGGCAATAACCTTCCTGCAGTCCCCATACACCGCCGCTGGTGCCGCAATCCACGAACGCGACCCCGGCCTCGGCGCTGCGGGCGGCACGTTGCAGGGACGCCTTGTACCAGGAGTTGCCGCCATCGATCACCACGTCGCCGGCCGACAACAGCGGCAACAACGCGTCGAGCGTGGCATCCACCACCTTGGACGGCACCATCAACCACAAGACACGTGGCGCTGGCAGCGCCTGCACCAGCGCCTGCAGGCCATCCACGGTAGCGATACCGTGCCCGGCCACCTGCGCGCGCGCCTGCTCACCGGGATCAAAGCCGGTAACCGCAATCCCCGCACGCTGCAGACGCTGCGCCATGTTGGCGCCCATGCGGCCCAGGCCGATCATTCCCAATTCCATGCTGAAGCTCCTCCGACGGTAGTGGATATCCTGCTGCGCAGGCCCGCAGACGGGCCTGCAGCCAGCGTTGGTAGATGGTGGTGTGCAGATTGTGCAGCACCAGTTCGATGACAAACGGCGTACGCGGGTTGCGGTCCAGCAAACGCGCCACGTGATATCCCAGCGGGCGCACGCCCTGACGGTGCACGTACAGCATCAGCTCGCGGTACACCGGATCGGCCAGCACGGCATCCATCTGTGTCAGCACATCCCGCTGCGCCTCCGGCAGCGCCGCGCGCAAGGGGCCGTCACGCTCGTACAGCAGCCGCTCGAAGCGCCGCCAGCCGCTGCCTGGCAATTGCTGGGCCAGCTCCCACAACCGTTTGTTGAGTGCATCGTAATGGTCGAAGCCGCCATGCCGCGCCAAGGCACCGGCGGCCGCGGCACTGACATCGGTGATGACGAAATTCTCGGCCTGGTTGTTGATGTCATCCAGATAGGTGGCATCGAAAGCATGCACGATATAGCCCGGCGCGCCCATGAACGCCTGCCGGCCCAACGCGGAGGTGCGCACCGCCTTGCCGTCACCGAACAATTCACCTGCGCTGCTGCCCAGCAGGATGCTCTGGGTGTCATGCAGGCTCAGGAAGGTGCCGATCGACAGTTCGCCGGAACTGAACGCAGTATCGAAGGCGGCATCACCGAACAACTCGCGCAGCGTCGCCAGCTGCGCCACCTGCCGCCCCACCCCGCACTCGGAACGTACCCGGCCGGAATAGAACGCCTCCAGCGCCACGGAATTGCGGGCCTGCGGCGCGTAGCCGCGACCAAAACTGCGAAAGCGTTGCCAACCCTGTGCACGCGCACCGCGTGCGCCAAACCCGATCCAGCCCAGTTGCAGCGCCGTGAAGCGATAACCCGGGTTGTCCTGCAAGCGCGAACTGGCGGTGCGCGCCGCATCCCCCAGCTGGAAGGCGTAGGCGCAGATGCTCGCCTGCTGCTGCAATACCTGCTCGGCCAGCTGTTCACGTTGTGCGGCGCTGTAGCCGCTCGGCACCTGCAAGCGCAGATCACCCTGCGCCTGCGCGTCGGCCAGCGAAGCGCGCCGGCATGGATCACCGCCGTTGATCTGCGGCGTGGGCTTCCCGCTCGCCTCAAGTTGCCAGCCCAGCTGCTCCAGCAAGGCCATATGGCAGCCCGCCTCAGCCAGCAACGGCATCGCCAGCGCGCACAGCAACAAGGTCCATCGGCCAGCCCGCTGCTTCGCGCGCCGTCCAAGCCTCATCGTGCCGGTTCCGCCGGAACCGGCTGTGCCGCCTGCTCCACGTAGTACTGCAGGCGACCGAAGAAATTGCGGTAGAACTGCGCGTCCTGCACGGTGCTGCTGGCAACCCGCACCAGCGAGTCGTCGTTGCTGCCGAATGGCAGCGACACCGAGCCCAACGCGCCGACGCCGACGCTGGCCGAAGTCGGCGATTTCTTCAACGCGTACCGGTCCTGCACCGCGCTGACGAATACCTGCGCCTTGCCCGCGCCCTGCGCCGCGCAGGACACCCGCAGCACCAGTTGCTCGTGCACCTCGTCCTTGGGCTGGAAGTTCTTGTTGCCTTCCACATTGCTCGCGTCGGCTCGGGTGATCGCATAGCCCTGACCGAGCAGCGCGCGTCGCGCGGCCTCGCAGGCCTGCGCCGGTGCAGCATCGACGCTGCGTGTATAGGTATCGCCCGAATCGAAGGATTCGCGCAGCAAGGTGCTGTTGACGGCTTTGCTTCCGCAGGCGGTGAGCAGCACGCTCACAGCGGCCAGCGCATGCAGCAGATGTCGGCGCATGGGCACCTCCACAGTCAGCGTAGATCCACAGCATAACGCCGCCAACGTAGCGCTACGTTGACGGCGTTGAATGCGTGCGGAAACCATTGTCGCTGCGCTCAGCCAGGCTGTGCGCAGCGTTTTGCGGCGTTCAGTCGGCCCAGCGGCCCGGGCCGGTGGACTGCGGCAGCACCTGCGCCGACAGCGGGCGGTCCTTCTCCAGCAGGTTCACGGCATCGGCCAGGATCGAGGCCGACTCCTTCAACAGCGGATCAGGGCGCTTTTCGGCGGCCTTCTCACGCGCGGCATCCTTGACGATGTCACGCTCGTTGCCGGTCAAGCCGTCGTCATTGCTGTCCTCGGCCAACGGATCCAGCGGCAGGCCAAGGTCCTTGCGGATCTGCTGGCGCTGCTTGCGCTGCGCTTCCTGCTTGTCACGTTCGGCGCGGCGTTCGGCCTCGTTGAGGGAGACGTACTTCTTGGCGGCATCGGTGCGGAACTGCTGCACGTCCTCTTCCCACCACTGGAACTCGCGGTCGGCGCGGATGCGGGTGTCGTGCTGGGTTTCCAGGCGCGGCACGATCGGAGCGAAGTTACCGTACTGGGTATGCGGCACGGCAGCGATGCGGGTCCACGGCAGCGCGTTGTCGTAGGTGCTTTCACCAAACTCGCTGGCATCGACGCTGGCCGGGAAGGCCAGGTCCGGCACCACGCCCTTGTGCTGGGTGCTGGAGCCGCTGACGCGGAAGAACTGGGCGATGGTCAGCTTGACCTGGCCAAAGCGTTCCTTCTCGCTGGCCGGCCAACGGTCCAGCGGCACCACGTTCTGCACGGTGCCCTTGCCGAAGGTGGTTTCACCGATCACCAGTCCACGACCGTAGTCCTGGATGGCACCGGCAAAAATCTCCGAGGCCGACGCCGAGCCACGGTTGATCAGCACCGCCAGCGGGCCGTCCCAGGCCACGGCCGGGTTGCGGTCGTTGTTGACGGTGACGCGGCCGCCGGATTCACGCACCTGCACCACCGGACCCTGCTCGATGAACAGACCGGTCAACTCGATGGCTTCGTCCAGCGAACCACCGCCGTTGTTGCGCAGGTCCAGCACCACGCCGTCCAGCTTGTCGGCCTTGAAACCGGCCAGCAGCTTGGCCACATCGCGGGTAGCGGAGGCATAGTCGGCGGCATTGCGGCGACGGCCTTCGAAGTCCTGGTAGAAGGTCGGCAGCTTGACCACACCGATGCGGCGCTCCTGCTGGCCGGCAGTGCCCGGGATGGTCATGGTCTCGCCCTTGGCGGCCTGCTCGGACAGACGGATCTTCTGCCGGGTCAGGGTCAGCATGCGGTGCTTGCCGTCCACACCCTCGGCGGCCGGGATGTATTCCAGGCGCACCTGGGTGTCCTTGGCACCGCGGATCTTGCCGACCACATCGTCGATGCGCCAGCCGATCACGTCCTCGACCGGGCCGGAACGGCCCTGGCCGACACCGACGATGCGGTCACCGGCCTTGAGCGTGCCGTCCATCGCCACCGGACCACCCGGCACCACCTCACGGATCACCACCATGTCGTCCTGGCGCTGCAGCTGGGCACCAATGCCCTCCAGCGACAGCGACATGGCCTGGTTGAAGTTCTCGGCCGTGCGCGGGGTGAAATAGTCGGTGTGCGGGTCGACGGCGCTGGTGTAGGCGTTCATGTAGAACGAGAACACGTCATCGCCCTTGAGCTCATTGATGGTCTTGAGCAGGGTGTCGTAACGCTTGTCCAGGGTCTTGCGGATATCAGCGGCCGGCTTGCCGGCCAGCTTCAGCCGCAGCCAGTCGTTCTTGACCGACTTGCGCCACAGCTCGTCCAACTCGGCGTTGGTTGCCCACGGCACGTCCTTGCGGTCGTAGTTGAAGCGCTCTTCAACAGTGAAATCAGGCTCCTGGCGCAGCAGGCGACGAGCATAGGCCACGCGCTCGCCCACCCGCTGGCGGTACACCGCGAACACCTGGTAGGCCGGATCCAGCTCGCCGGAACGGATGGCGTCACCGGTCCGAGCCGCCAACGGCGCGAAGCGATCCACGTCCTCCTTGGTGAAGAACTGCTTGCCGCTGTCCAAGGACTCCAGGTAACGCTTGAACACGTCCTGCGAGGTCGCCGCATCCAGCTGGCGCGGGCGGTAGGCGTAACGGCTGTCCGACAACAAGCCGTAGACCAGCTTGGAGGTGGTGGCCTGGTCGATGGTCGCTGCCGAGGGCAAGGCCGTATCGGCGCGCGCCAGCAAGGCGGCGGGAGCGGTCAGCGCGAGGGCCAGCAGGAAAACGGGAACTCGGTAGTTCATCAAAATACTCGTGGCACCGAATGTTGTGGGGAGACTGCGGGCAAGTTCGACACGCCGACAGTGCCGAAAGTTTCGGCACTTGTCACCTTGCTTGGCTCCAGAGTAGCTGCCGCCCCGTAGCAGTTTGTGAATCGCTGCGGTGGCACCACTCGAATCGACGCGATCCCGGCTGCGGCAACGGGCCGCAGCAGGATGCTGGGGACTGGTTCAGACAGCGACGCCGGCACCGGCCGCCTGCTGGTCGGCATGGTAGGACGAACGCACCATCGGGCCGGAGGCAACATGGGTGAAGCCCAGTTCGTAGCCGTAATCCTCGAACGCCTTGTACTCCTCCGGCGTCCAGTAACGCAGCACCGGGTGGTGGTGGGCAGTCGGCTGCAGGTACTGGCCGATGGTCACCATTTCCACGTCGTGCGCGCGCAGGTCACGCAGGGTGGCCTGCACCTGCTCGAAGGTTTCACCCAGGCCGAGCATGATGCCGGACTTGGTCGGCACGTTCGGATGCTGTGCCTTGAAGTTCTTCAGCAGGGTCAGCGACCACTGGTAATCCGCGCCCGGGCGTACGTTGCGGTACAGGTCCGGCACGGTTTCGATGTTGTGGTTGAACACGTCCGGCGGGTTCTGCGCGAGGATTTCCAGCGCGCGCTCCATGCGGCCCTTGCCACGGAAGTCCGGGGTCAGCACCTCGATGCGGGTGCCCGGCGACTTCTCGCGGATGGCAGTGATGCAGTCGACGAAGTGCTGGGCACCGCCGTCGCGCAGGTCATCACGGTCGACGCTGGTCACCACCACGTATTTCAGGCCCATGTCGGCCACGGTCTGTCCCAGGCTGGCGGGCTCATTGGCGTCCGGCGGCTTGGGCCGGCCGTGGGCCACGTCGCAGAACGAGCAGCGGCGGGTGCAGACCTCGCCCAGGATCATGAAGGTGGCGGTGCCATGGCCGAAGCATTCGTGGATGTTCGGGCAACTGGCTTCTTCACACACCGTCACCAGACGGTTCTCGCGCAGCTTGGCCTTGAGGTTGGCCACGGCATTGCCCGAGGGAATGCGCACGCGGATCCAGGAAGGCTTGCGCAGCACCGGCGCGTCGGCGAACTGCACCGGCGAGCGGTTGATCTTGTCGCCGCCAAGCTGTTTGACACCGGCCTGCAACGGCGCGGACGGGATGTCGCCCTGCACGACCTGCAGGGGAATGGAGCGCGTGGTGGATTCAGTCATGGCGTTATCAGCGGTCTCAGAGCCGCGTAGTCAGATCGGGCAGTTCGGGCGTCGGCTGCAAGGCCAGGCCGAACTGCTGGGCCAGATGGGACAGCAGCACCGACTTGACCGCTTCGATGCCCGAAGGACCGCCCAAGTCTAGCACCGAGGTCACCTGCATCCCGGCGTAGCCGCAGGGGTTGATGCGGTGGAAGGGCTCCAGGTCCAGCGACACATTGAACGCCAGCCCGTGGAAACTGCAGCCGCGGCGCACGCGGATGCCGAGCGCGGCAATCTTGGCCCCGCCGACGTAGACACCGGGCGCGCCGTCCATGCGTTCGGCACCGATGTTCCATTCATCCAGCGTATCGATGATGGCCTGCTCGATCCGGCACACGTAATCACGCACACCGATGCCGAGCCGGCGCAGGTCCAGCAACGGGTAGACCACGATCTGGCCGGGGCCGTGATAGGTCACCTGGCCGCCGCGGTCCACGTGCAGCACCGGGATGTCGCCCGGCGCCAGCACATGCTCGTCCTTGCCGGCCTGGCCCAGGGTGAACACCGGATCGTGCTCGACTACCCACACCTCGTCGGTGCTGGCATCGGTACGGGCATCGGTGAACTGCTGCATGGCGTGCCAGACTGGCTCATAGCCTTGCCGGCCCAGATCACGCAGCAATGCGGGCCGCAGCGTCTTGCCCTGCGTTTCTGCCGCACAGGCGGTTACAGCGTCCACTTCACTTCCGGATGCTCACGCATCGCCGTGTGCGCGGCGTCGTACTGTTCACGGCTGTCGGCCTTGAAGGCGATGCGCACCGAGACGTACTTGCCGTTGGAGGACGCTTTCCAGCTGATGCGCTCTTCCAGCACCTCGATACCGGCGCTTTGCAGCAATTTGGGCAGCTCCGTCTCCAGACCGATATTGGCCGCGCCCATGGCGCTGAGCTCAAACGTACCGGGGAACTGGAAGCCGTGTTCAGGGTTGTCGGACTTGATTTCCATACCGCCATTATCGGGGCGAACGCCTACAAACCCAAGGCCACTGCCGGATTGCAGCCTTCCATGCCGGCCACCTGTAGTGCCGAGCCATGCTCGGCAAGGGGCCTTCCCGGCATCGCTCGCTGTGGGAGCGGCGTCAGCCGCGAAGCTCAAGGATGTTCAGGTTGCGGGCATTGCCATTGATGCAGATGGCCAGCTTCGCGGCTGACGCCGCTCCTGCAAGGCGCGTTGTCGGGGAGGCCCCTGCCGAGCATGGCCCGGCACCACAGCCCCGCCCAGAAACCAGAAGGGCCGCTTGCGCGGCCCTTCTGCGGGATAAACCCAGGCTTACTTGGACAGCTGCAGCAGGGTGGACGACACCCAGCCACGGTTGCCCAGTTCATCCTCGACTTCCCACATCACGCCTTCCTTGGTGCCGGTCGGGTACAGCATCATCCCGGCTTCCAGGGTGCGTACCGGCGCACCGGTACCGCGCGCATTCGCCAGCAGGCGACCGGCACGGGTGACCGTCACTGCCTGCTGCGCATTGGCGGCAGAAGCGTTCTCCGGCAGACCACCCAGCTGGGCGATGATGTCGGTATAGGCCTGCAGGTAGGCCATGGTGATCACCTGGCCGATCTCAGTGTTGGCATAACCACCAACGCCGGCCGCACCCAGGCCGCTACCACCGAACAGGCCGCCGCCGGCGCCAAAGCCCATGTCGCTCTTGCGCGCCGAGCCTTCGGAAATGGCCACCTGCTCCGACGAACGCACGTCGGTCACGGTCAGCACCACGTCAGCGGTCTTGCTGGTGAAGTTCAAGCCACCCACGATCGCGCCAGCGCGACCACCGATCAGGCCACCCAGCAGGCCACCAATGGCATTGCCACCGGCGTTGCTGTTCTGCGAGACCAGATCCGGGATCATCACGTAGTCGGCGGCCTTGATCTGGCCCTTGCCGACGTTGGAACGACCACGCAGGTCGCCACTGGCCGCCAATTCACGTTCAAACTGGCCTGCGGCCATACCGGCGCCACGGTCCACCAGGGTGAAACAACGCGAGCGGTTGACGAAGGCCTTGATCAGGCGCGACGGCGCCGGCAGCTGCTGGCCGGTCCACCAGTTGGTGGAGTCTTCCGGCTCGATCACCGACAGCGTACCGATCGGGCGCTGGCAGGTCGGAATCTGCGCGGCAGCCTGCTGACGCTGCTGCTGCGCCTGGGTGCCCTTGGTCTTGAACGCGGCATGGGCCGGCTGGCTGCTGACTGCCGCAGCGATGCCCAGAGTGAGGACCGCTGCGGTGAGCGGCGAAAAAACGTTACGCATCTGATACTTCCCCATTAACCTGCACCTTACGAGGTGCGTTCCTTTGGCTTAGAGACCTTGCGGTAAGACTCTGTCCCTGATGTTACCTAGCAGACGAGCACGGTCCGGTCCGCCGGAATCCTAACCCAGACGGGCATCAGGATGCATGACGTTTTTGTGAGGGGGCTCCCTTTATGGGGCTGAAACGGCAGCTCCGCCCCCGGTTTCGGGCAACAGGAGCGCCAGACAAGGTCCGGCGACTGGCGATGGGCGGCGATCCACAGGACAGCCTGCCCTGCCCGGCCCCTCCGCCGGGGCCGCCGCACCGTCCCATCGGTGGCCGGCACAATCCCCGCCCCCGGACCCGCACCTCATGCCCAGAGCTCAGCCGGATCAGCGTCGCCAGGCCAACCTCCTGCCGGAACCGTACCGGCTCATGGCCAGCGGCGTCAGCGGACACGCATCGAACACCCTCCTGCAGTACCGAACCGCAATTTTCGAATCACGGCCTGCGCGCAACGCCGGGGACGGATGATGACTGTCCCACCGGAGCAAACCTCTATCCCGCCAGTCCGGCCAAAGGCAGGCGCGGAAAGAAGCGAAAATAGCCGTCGCGATCCGACATGCCACCTGCACCGCTGCTACCGCGCAGGAATCACGGCAACGTCCACGAACGCCACCTGTTGCGCGCACATGCGCATGAAAAGCCACCATCACACTCACAACAATCTGTCCGCTCGATAGCGATATGCCGGTCAACAACGCACCACTAAGCTGCATGTCATCCTGCTGGCGTGGAGCCTCCCCATGAAAAACGCTGCCCGAATGCTGTTGTTTACAGGCAGCCTCGCAATCGCACCGGCCTGGGCGGCGCAGCAATGCACGCAAAGTGCCCTGGATGATCACCCGCCTGCAATCAACTTCCGCGTCGACAATGATCTGCTGGGCGGCGCGCAGCAGGATCAGGGATACACCAATGGCGCGATGTTCACCTTGGTGTCGCCAAACCTGCAGGACTACACCGACGACCCCTGCCTGCCGCGCCTTGCGCGCTGGATGAATCGGCA
This sequence comes from Stenotrophomonas sp. STEN033, assembly GCF_056856655.1. Lineage (NCBI taxonomy): Bacteria > Pseudomonadati > Pseudomonadota > Gammaproteobacteria > Lysobacterales > Lysobacteraceae > Stenotrophomonas > Stenotrophomonas sp. STEN033. Next base: position 116,789 of record NZ_JBXFWM010000005.1, on the reverse strand, counting down.
CCTGGAACGTTTACACCCCGGCGAGTTCCAGCAGCAGAACATGATCTTCAGCTTCGGCCAGGGCTTGTACACGCCTACTGACAGCACCCGCAGCGACTTGATCGAAGATGACCGCCCGTATGCGGCGGTGTTGATGGTCAATTTCGGTTACAACGCGCGCAACGGCAACCACCTGCGAACCACCCAGCTGGCCTTGGGAATGATCGGCCCTTCGGCACAGGGCAAGCAGGTACAGGACGCGGTGCACAGCGTCCTGGGCGATGAAGAATTCATGGGCTGGGACAACCAGTTGCACGACGAGCCGGTATTCAAACTGCTGCATGAGCGCATGCAGCGCTGGCCTGCGGAAGGCAACGCTGCAGGTTGGGGCTGGGACGCGATCAGCCATTGGGGCGGCGCTATCGGCAACCTTGCCACGTATGCCAATGTTGGCGGTGAAGTACGTTTTGGCTGGAAGTTGCCAGATGACTTCGGCAGTTCACCGATGCGCCCGGCCGGCGAAAACACGGCACCCACCCGCCGCGGCCGCGCCGAAGGCTGGTCCAGCCACCTGTTCGTCACCAGTGACGCGCGTTGGGTACTGCGCGACATCACATTGGATGGCAACACCTTCCGCAACAGTCACAGCGTGGACAAGCGGGCCTTGGTAGGCGACATCGGATATGGCGTTGCGGTGATGCGTGGCAAATGGAAATTCGCCCTGGCCCGCTACCACCGCACCCGCGAATTTGACGGTCAGAAACAGACCCCGGTATTCGGCAGCTTCACCATCAGTCGCACGCTTTGATTGCAGCTGCCTGCGCAGCGCAGTTTCTGCGCTTTGTAGAGAGAGAAGCTCAAAGCGCCCTCACCCCAACCCCTCTCCCGCACGCGGGAGAGGGGCTAATGCACTAGCAGCCGACGCATTGCCAGCCCCTCTCCCGCATGCGGGAGAGGGGTTGGGGTGAGGGCGCTTTCGCTCCGGCTTTCGCTCCGGCTTTTGCTTTTGCTTTTGCTTTTGCATTTGCTTTTGCTTTTGCATTTGCTTCGGCTTTCGCTCTTCAGCTTTTGACTTACCGGGCCCCTTCCGCAGCGACGGAGCTGGCAGACAAGACCCCGGACGGGGCGGCGCACATGGATGTGCGTCGTTTTTCGACGAGACAGGGATGTCTCGTCGAAAAATCCTGCCAGCGGAGTGGACCCGCGCCGCGCAGCGGCGTGGGCGCGGAGGCAGGGTGTGCTTTCTTTGGGCCACGTTTCTTTGCACAAGCAAAGAAAGGTGTGCTCGCGCGCCGCAGGCGGGCGAAAGCTCTTGATCTTGATCTTGATCTTGATCTTGGTTGCGGTTGCGGTTGCGGTTGCGGTTGGAACAAGAGCAAGAGCTTTCACTCCCCTTCGGGGAGCGAGTTACTTTTCTTTGCTTGTGCAAAGAAAAGATAACCAAAAGAAAGCACACCCTGCCTCCGCGCCCACGCCGCTGCGCGGCGCGGGTCCACTCCGCCAGCGGGATTTTTCGACACGACATCCCTGTCGTGGCGAAAAACGACGTGCATCCATGCACGTCGCCCTTCGGGTTCTTCCCACTGGCTCCGTCGCTGCGGAAGGGGCCCGGTAAGTCAAAGTCCAAAGCAACCGCGACTGCAGCTGCAACTGCAACTGCGAAAGCTACCCCTCCCCAACCCTCCCCTTGCCTGCGGCAAAGGGAGGGAGCAAAGCTGCACTTGGGGCCAAAACGGCATCTGGAGCTGAGCTGCACTTGGCCAAGGGGCGACTGAGCGGCGCTCCGCCGGCAAAACAAAAGCGGCGTTGCTGCGCCCCATCGACCTGAACTCCAGTCGACAGAACACCGCAACGCCGCTCGGCTTTTCAGCCGGTAAGAGCCCTTATTCGGACTTCCACCACATCATGAAGGCATCCCACAGACGCTTGAAGAAACCGCCCTCTTCCACCGCCTGCACAGCCACCAACGGTGCCTCGGCAACCACCTTGCCATCCAGCGACACCTTGACCGTACCAATCTGCTGACCTGCAGTGATCGGCGCCACCAACTCCTTCGGCACGTCCATCGACGGCTTCAGATCGTTGTAACGGCCACGCGGCACGCTCACCAGCATCGGCTGCGCCACACCCAACTGCACCTCATCGGCCGCGCCCTTCCACACATGCTGCGTGGTCACCGCCTTGCCCGGCTCATACATGCGATGGGTTTCGAAGAAACGGAAACCCCAGTTCAACAACGCCAGGCTGTCATCGGCACGCTGCTTCTCCGACGCGCCGCCCATCAGTACCGCGACCAGACGCTGGTCACCGCGCTGGGCCGAGCTCAGCAGGCAGTAGCCGGCAGCCGAAGTGTGGCCGGTCTTGATGCCGTCCACGCTCTGGTCACGCCACAACAGCAGGTTGCGGTTCGGCTGGGTGATCTTGCCTACCGTGAATTCCTTGATCTTGTTGTAGGCATAGGTCTCCGGGTAGTCGCGCACGAAGGCGCGACCCAGCAGCGCCAGATCGTAGGCGCTGGACTGGTGGCCCTCGGCGTTCAGGCCGTGTGCGTTGACGAAGTGCGAGTCCTTCATGCCGATCTTGGCGGCGTAGCTGTTCATCAACGCCGCAAACGCTTCCTGGCTGCCGGCCGCATGTTCGGCCAACGCGATCGCCGCGTCGTTGCCGGACTGGATCGCCATGCCCTTTTCCATGTCTTCCAGACGCGCCGTCTGGTTGACCGGGAAACCGCTGTAGCTGCCATCGGTGCCTGCGCCGCCCTCACGCCAGGCGCGCTCGCTCATCATCACCTGGTCGTCCGGCTTGATCTTGCCGGTCTTCATTTCCGCAGCCAGCACGTAGGACGTCATCACCTTGGTGATGCTGGCCGGCGGCAGCGGGGTATGGATATTCTCGCCCGCCAGCACCTGGCCGGTGGCGTAGTCCATCAGCACCCATGCCGTGGCCGTGGTCGGAACCGGTGCCGGCGGCGTTGCCACCTGTGCCGGAGCGGCAGCGGCGGCCGGTGCAGGCGTCGGCGTCGGGGTGGGTGTCTGGGCGGAGGCCAGACCCACGGCGAGCGTGGTGGCCAGTGCAACGGCGGCAAAACGGAATTTCATCGGAAAACGGTTCCTGATGGACGAGGAAGAAAAATTCGGGCGGTCATTGTAGGGCGACGCCAGCCAGACGGCGGCACCCCGGTATGGCTGGGGTTAATCGCGGACCACTTGTGGCAGGCCAAATCCAAGACCGGCAATGCGCCCGGCAAGTTCCGTGGCGCTGTTGTTGTCGCTGGCCGGCACGCGCAGGCGCCACAAGGTACGGCCGCCGCTGACGATGTCACTGAGGCTGGCCCCGACGATACCGGCCGAGGTCAGCTGGCCCAAGGCCCTTGCAGCATTGTCACGGGAGGAGAAACTGGCCACCTGCAGCAGGATCGCGCCCAGCGCGCGGGAAGCAGGGTCAGGCTGTGCCGCTGGCGCGGCCTTCGGCACCGACGCTGCGGCCACCGCGCCGCCGGCCGGCGGCGTGAACTGCAGCAGCTCCGACGATGCCGGCAAGGCCTGGACGCGTACCGGGGCTGCCGCCGTGCTGGCCGCGCTGGTGGTGGCTGGACGACCGGTGGCGACACGCACCCCGTTGTCCTTCATCCAGGTTTCGAAATGGTCGGCGCTGCCGGCAACCGGTCGGGCCGGGGCGGCCGGCAGCTTCTCGACCAACTGGTCCATGCGGCTGGGTGCCGCTGCTGCGGGCCGCGTCGCCGGCACTGCGGCGGCAACCGTCGCAGCAGCACGCTCACGACGGACACGACGGCTGTCACCGGAGGCCTGCAGGTTCTCGCTGCCGGGGGTCAGGCCATGCACCTCCACCCGGCCGGTGCCGCGCTGGGTGATGCCCAACCGCACGGCAGCGGCATAGCTCAGGTCAATGACCCGGCCTTCATGGAACGGGCCACGATCATTGACGCGCACGATCACAGACTCGCCGTTGTCCAGGTTGGTCACCCGCGCAAAACTCGGCAGCGGCAAGGTCTTGTGCGCGGCGGTGAAGGCGTACATGTCGTACACCTCACGGTTGGAGGTGAGGCGCCCGTGGAATTTCTGCCCGTAGTACGAGGCAGTGCCCTGCTCCACGTAGTTATCGACGCGATCCATGATCTGGTACTGCTTGCCCAGCACCGTATACGGCGACCGATTGCCGACCGCCGAGCGCGCCTCGTTGGTCACTACCGGCTCGGGAATGCAATCCACATTGGGTATGTAGCTCGGCGTGGAGTCGCTTACACCGGGCTTGTACAGGCCGCCAGCGGTGTAGTTGCCACGGGTGGACAGGTCTTCCTGCGCCTTGGCATAAGGTGAGCCCTCAGGGCATTCACCGCGTGCGCTGCCGCGCCCGTGTACCACCGTCGCCGGCCGCGATGTCGAGCTGGCACCCGCTGTACCGGGTGCCGACTTCTTGGGGGCGCTGCTGCAGGCGGCCAGCCCGAGCACGATCAACGCAGGGACCAGCCACTTGATGTTCATGCCGGGGGAAGCTCCTTGCTGGCGATGGCCTGGGACAGCTGGAATACGGCCATCGCGTACATTTTGGAGATGTTGTAGCGGGTGATTGCGTAGTAGTTCTGGAAGCCCAGCCAGTACTGCTTGCCGTCGCTGCCTTCCAGGGTCACCGGGGTAGCCTTGGCGTTGACCGCGCGCACCGGCGTGACCGGCTGGTAACCACGCGCCGCCAGCTCGGTAACGGTATAGGTCGGGGTCCAGTCGGTGGGATTGAACTCCTCGAAGCCGGCCTGCAGCGTCGCCGGTACCGCAACGGTGCCACCGCGGATCCAGCCGCCCTTCTTGACGAAGTAATTGGCGATGGACGAGAACACATCGTCATAGCTGTTGAACAGGTCACGGCGGCCGTCGCCATTGCCGTCCACCGCGAAGTCCAGGTAGCTGGACGGCATGAACTGACCCATTCCCATCGCACCGGCGTAACTGCCCTTGAGCGAAGTGATGTCGAGCTTTTCCAGCGCACTCAACTCGAACAGCTTGGCCAGCTCATCGCGGAAGAACAGTTCGCGGCGCACCTCGCGCTCGAGCTTGGCCGGGTCGCCGCTGCGCGGGTACTTGAAGGCCAGGGTGTACAGCGCATCGAGCACGCGGTGGTTGCCGGCATTGCGGCCGTAGCTGGTTTCCACGCCAATGATGGAGACGATCACTTCGGCCGGCACGCCGGTGCGCTCCTGCACCCGCATCAACTCATCGCGGTGCTGCGCCAGGAAGTTGCGACCGCCATCGATGCGGGCCTGGGTGATGAACATCGGCCGGTATTCGTTCCACGGCTTGACCCGTTCGGCCGGACGCGACATCGCCGCGATGATCGGCTCGCGGATCTGCGCCTGGGCCAGGGTAGCTTCGATATAGGCCGGGTCGATGCGGTACTTGGCCGCCGTATCGCGCACGAAATTGGCGCGGGCGGTTTCAAACGGCACCGGGGTCAGATCCACCGGCGGCAGGCTTGCCTGGGCCTCGGGGACGGCCTCGGCCGGGCCGGCATTGGGCTTGACCGGCGTTTCCGCCGGGGCCGGCAGGGGGGCAGGAGACTTCGGCTGGGTTGCGCAGGCAACCATGCCGAGGGTGAGGCAACAAACCAGGGCGCGTCTAATCATCGGGCGAGATTAGCAGGTCGAAGATGAATTTCCATCAATAAGACCATGAATCACAACAGGATTGAAGCGCTCGGCCACTGCTCGCGGCGGCCTTTGAACGTGAATGCGCCAGACAGGCGGCCAACTCTCCCAAACACGGCATTGGCCCCCAAATGGAACGCAAGCCCTCCGCCCCGCCCGGACTGCCCAGCGGGGTGGTTCGATCTTGCGAGTGCCGTACCGGTGCCTTCCACTTCTGATGGGTGGCAACCACGGGCGAATCGGCCTGATGGCGTTGCAGTCCTTCACATAGCAGCTGCACCCACTGCCGACGCCTCGGGCTGGGAATCCCGCAATCGCTGCGGGTCACGGCTCCGTAATCTGAATGATCTTCGCGCCGAACTCTTCAAGATCATCAAAACTCAAAATACGCAGACGACCTTCAGGATCTTCAGAAATGCGGAAAGGGCGCGGCAATGTTCCGTCAATCTCGGCGCGCGCCGTCTTTCCAGTGGAGAGGGTGTAGATATAAACCAGCGTATCCCGAGGCGGAAGCGAATCCTTTTCCGAAAGGGTCATCCCCCCCGGATCCAGCGAAGGAAGGTCGGCCTGCCCTATCAAGTGATCGTCGTCGAGAATGACCCAATAAATCGCGGTTGCGTCATCGAAACCATCGGGGTCTCTCGGCGGCGTGTCGATGTCTTCGAATGATTTGGCTAAATATTCAGCGGAAGCAATCGCATACCCCGCTTCACCGATAGAGAGCAACGCCCATTTCCGGTCCGGGCTGACTTTAGCATCAGAAATCCTTCCCGATTGGGAAGCAGTCCTTATCACGCCCAGATTGTGTCTAATGATCTGCGCGCGCTCAGGCCCAGACTCGTCCAGCCAGACTGGCAAGTCTCGTAGCCGTCGCGGTGCTACCTCGTCCACTGGCACACCTGTCAGCCGATAGCGAACTGCCCGCTGATCCGTCGGCGATGGCGATGTTGCGAGGGCGGACTCAGCAGATGGAACCGCCACCGCCACCGCTTCGGATGTGCAACCCGACACGAGAACCGCGCCAAACAGGATCAGGCAAAGCAGCACCCGGCTGCTGTGAAAGAAGGTCGCACTGTTCCGCGATAGGCGTAGCTGCTTCATCGATTCATCCTTAAATCTTCAGGCAATAAGTCGGCGACGGCATCGCGGATGTTCCGACCGACCTGCTGCAACCCGGACACGCACCCGCTCTTTCAAAAAAATGCCCGCGACGCATGACGCTCGGGCACACACGAAAGCATGCAAACGCGGCCTTAGGACCGAAATCAGGGCTCGGGAATCTGAATTATTTTCACACCAAACTCTTCGCGATCATAAAAATTTTCAATCAATAGACGACCCTCAGTACCTTCAACAATACTGAAAGGACGCGGCAATTTTTCGTCAATCTCGGCACGCGTCACTGCTCCACTGGAGATGGTGTATATATAAATCAGCGTATCCCTGGGCGGAAGCGACTCTTTTTCCGAAAGGGTCATTCCCACCCCCGGATCCAGTGAAGGAAGGCCGACTTGTCCGATCAAGTGATCATTGTCGAGAATGATCCAATCAATAGCGGGTGCGTCATCGAAACCATCGGGAAATCTCGGCGGCCTGACGATGTCTTCGAATGAATTGGCGAATGATTCAGCGGAAGCAATCGCATATCCCGCTTCACCGATAGAGAGCAACGCCCATTTCCGGTCCGGGCTGACTTTAGCATCAGAAATCCTGCCCGATGGGGAAGCAGACCTTATCACGTCCAGATTGTGTCTAATGATCCGCGCGCGCTCAGGCCCAGACCCGACCAGCATGTCGGGTAACTCTCCTACCCGTCGCGGTGCTACCTCGTCCACTGGCACACCTGTCAGCCGATAGCGAACTGCCCGCTGATCTGTCAGCGATGGCGATGTTGCGAGGGCGGACTCAGCAGGTGAGGCCGCCACCGCCACCGCTTCGGATGTACAACCCGTCACGAGACCCGCGCCAAACAGGATCAGGCAAAGCAGCACCCGGCTGCTGTGAAAGAGTGCATTGGTCCGCAATAGGCGTAGCTGCCTCATTGATTCATCCTTAAATCTTCACACAATGCGTCGGCGGCGGCATCGCGGATGTTCCGACCGACCTGCTGCAACCCGGACAGGTACCCGCTCTTTCTAGAAAATGTCCGAGACGCATGACGCTCGGGCACGCATGAAAGCATGCAAACGCGGCATTCGTGGGTCCGGGGGATCAAGGCTCCGGAATCTGGACGATCTTCGCGCCAAACTTTTCGAGATCATCAAGACTCAAAATAAGCAGACGGCCTTGAGTATCTTCAGAAATACGGAAAGGGCGTGGCAATGTTCCGTCAATCTCGGCGCGCGTCGTTGTTCCGCTGGAAATGGTATAGATATAGATCAGCGTATCGCGGGGCGGAAGCGAATCCTTTTCGGAAAGGGTCATCCCCACCCCCGGATCCAGTGAAGGAAGGGTGGCCTGCCCGATCAAGTGATCATCGTCGAGAATTAACCACCTGAACCATGTCGCATCCTCGAAACCATCAGGTCGTATCGGCGGCCTGGCGATGTCTTCGAATGTTTCAGCGGAAGCAATCGCATACCCCGCATCGCCGAAATAGATAAGAGCCCATTTTTTATTTTTACTTATTCTGAAACTGAAAATCGTCCCTCCCTCCGGAGCGGACCTCATTATCTCGCGATTCTGATCAAGTATCTGTGCGTGCTCAGACCCAGACCCAGACAGAATAAAAGGAAATTGCCCGCCCGATCTCGATGGTGCCTCCTCCGCTGGCACCGTTGTCAGCAGATAGCGAACTGCCCGCTGGTCCGGCGACGCTATCGATGACAACGTTGCAGGCTTTTCTTCCGGTGACGAAACCGCCACCGCCACCGCTTCGGATGTGCAACCCGACACGAGAACCGCGCCAAACAGGATCAGGCAAAGCAGCACCCGGCTGCTGTGAAAGAAGGTCGCACTGTTCCGCGATAGGCGTAGCTGCTTCATCGATTCATCCTTAAATCTTCAGGCAATACGTCGGCGACGGCATCGCGGATGTTCCGACCGACCTGCTGCAACCCGGACACTTTCAAAAATACCCGCGACGCATGACGCTCGGGCACACACGAAAGCATACAAACGCGCTCTTCGGAGCCAGGGGATCAAGGCTCCGGAATCTGAATGATCTTCGCGCCAAGCAATTCGAGATTAAAATTATTTGCAATAACGATACGCCCCCCAGGACCTTCGATAATATCGAAAGGACGCGGCAATGTTCCGTCAATCTCGGCGCGCGTCGTTGTTCCGCTGGAAACGGTGTAGATATAGATCAGCGTATCCCGAGGCGGAAGCGAATCCTTTTCCGAAAGGGTCATCCCTACCCCCGGATCCAATGAAGGAAGGTCGGCCTGCCCGATCAAGTGATCGTCGTCGAAAACCATCCAACCAATAGCGGTTGCGTCATCGAAACCATCAGGGATCCTCGGCGGCCTGGGGATATCTTCAAATGATTTGGCCAATGATTCAGCGGAAGCAATCGCATACCCCGCTTCGCCGATATCGAGCAAAGCCCATTTCTGATCCGGGCTGACTACAGAACCATAAATCTTGCCCCCAAAGGGAGCAGACCTTATCACGCCAAGATTGTGCGTGATGATCCGCGCACGTTCAGACCCAGATTCAACCAGCATGTCTGGCAACTTTCCTAGCCGTCGCGGAGATACCTCGTCCACTGTCACCGTTGTCAGCAGATAGTGAACCGCCCGCTGTTCCGTCGCCGATGGCGATGGCGATGGCGATGGCGATATTGAGTGCGGGGGTTCAGCAAATGACGCTGCCACCGCGACGGCTTCCGAATTGCAACCCGATACAAGAACCGATCCAAGCAGGATCAGGTAAGGCAGTACCCGGCTGCCGTGAAAGAATGCATTGTTCCGCAATAGGCGTAGCTGCTTCATGGATTCATCCTCAAATCTTCAAGTAATGCTCCGGCGACGGCATCGCAGATATCCTGCCTGACCTGCTCGTAACCCTCATTGATGCTGAGCAGCCTATCCACGGCCTCGTTATCGATGAACTCAACCTCCAGGAGTGCCGAGCGCAAGGGGTGATAGTCGGCGGAATTCCCCAGCGACGCTTCACGTTGAACGGAAAGTTCCCTTTCAGATTTAATTCCACGATTTCTTGCCCCGGCATCATGCGTGAGAATTGCGTTGTAAGCCGCGTCATTCACTCTTTGCGCCAGCGCAGTGTCCTCATCAAAATTCACGTTAGTGGCGCGAGGGCGGATCAGTGTCTCGGTGCCTCTTGCCACCGCATTTGCGCCATTGAAATGGATGCTTAATAGGACATCAGCGCCGTTGATCCGGCCGGTCAGCGCGCGCTCACTTCCTTTCTTATTTACGTCATCGGCTCGCGTCATGTGCACCCGTAGGTTTTGATTCTCACCGACACGCAGCGCGCGCAATGCCGTTCTGGTCCGTAGGCCAAAATCAAGCGTCAGTTCTTTTTCCAGAAGACGGCTGGTGTGTGAAGTCGCATTGTTGGCCGAGGAGCCAGCATAGTTGTCTACGCCCCCGTGCCCGGGGTCGATCACGATGATGCCCGGCACCTCCAGGTCGATCAGCTCGACTGCTGCAGCCTCGCCCTCCAACTGCACGCTGATGCGCGCAGCATTGAACGCGACGGGCGGCAGGTTGATGCGGATGGCGGTGTGGCCGGTATCGTCCACGGTGGTGGTTGCCTGCTCCTGACTGACGCGAGCGAACCCAGTGGCGGTGAACTCGGCTGGCGTCTCGAAGCGGTCACGATGCGCGACTGCCGCCTGCGCCCAATCACCCCGGAAAACAGCGGCGGCTGCTTCCTCGCCTTCTGCCACAGGGCGCACGAACAGCGGCACCATCGTCCATGTCACCGTCTTGCCTGCATGGTGATTGTCGGGGCGGCCTTCGCTCCAGATGCGAACCTTCAGCTCGCGGTGCGCGATGCGGTTGTCCGCGGGCTCGACCTTGACCATCGGGTGTTTATGCGGGATTGCCTGCGGCTCGGTTGAGCCTTCGATTGCTATACGGTCTACGTCTGCCTCGCTATCTTCCTCGAAGATTTCCGGTGCAAGCGTAATGGCGTCGATATGCAGCACGTTCTCCGGCCTTTCGACCAGAACTTCCCTGCGTGCCGTCTTGGATATGGGCGAGGTGGCGGATTCGGCAATGCGGCGAAAGATGTGCTGCGCGACAGGGACAATGATCATCGGCTCAAACCTCCTTCACTTCCAAAGACAGCATTTCGGAGCTTGCTGTTTTCACCACCTGCGTGCGCCCGAGGGAATCGGTGACGCCCTCCAGATAGCTGCCGTCCTCGAGCAGAATGCGATAGGAAACGTTGGGCAGAGGCTCGCCGCTTGTCTTGTCCTTCAGCACAAAACCTTCGTCGAACAACTTGAGCCGGGTGTCCGGTAACTTTGGCAGTCCAATTACCCTGAACTCGCCCTGCAGAAATGGGTGGTCACTGGCCTTGACGATGAAGTTACCGGGCATGTCATAGTTCCTTTATATACGATGCACTTCCATGGAGATTTATAGCAGTGACGCTGATCATCGCCGCCGATACGCAGGATCATCTAATCCTCGCCGGAGATCATTGCGCAGTATTGACGCAGCAGTCAAACCCAGGTGCACCGGAGTGTGTGCTCACCAATTACCGCAAGGTTTACCCTTGGAAATACGGTGCTATCGCCGCTTCCGGCGATGTTTTTCTGAAGATCAATTTTTTGAGATTATTCTTAAAAAACGTGAGCGATGGCGGCCCCATAAATCTTGCTCAGCTTGCCAAAACTGCCAAACAGATCCGTACAAACAGCGGTATCCCACCTGATATCTCCACCGGAAATATCTTCTTCACCGCACCTGGACGCGTAGGGTTTCAGCTGCATTGCGTATCAGTCAAAACCGACCGCATCCTTTGCGAGATCATCAAACCTTTCGTCACGCAGTTTTCGTCCGCAGACAAGCTGCTTGAACAAGCCGAATACAATGCATTCAACAAGCAGCTGCGCCCGGCGCTCTTCTTTGATGATATCCATGCGTTCCATCGCCACCACCTTGATCTGCTGACGGCATTTTTTGCCGGTTACAGTGCAGGCGATGCGCGGGTAACGGCATCGTTTGATGTGTGCATGCTGGACAAGAAAACCGGTATCGGGACGTTCTGGTATATGTCGAAACCGCCAAAACAACTGGCCTATGTCCATCTTTCCGAAGATGAGAGCGACGCCGCACCCGGATACCCCTACTACGTTGGCGGCATAGACAACAGTTTGCTGGCAGGCTTGTCCTGTCAGTGACGGCTACCAGCCATGCAGAAAGGGCGCGTGACAGCGCCGGCGACAGCTTCACAAGCGGCGCTCAAAGGTAAAAAAGGAGCGTCGGCCATCTCCCCATCCCGCAGAGATGACCGACACTCGCGTCAGCGCCCGGGGGACCCGGGACGACGGCTCCCCCCGTCATCCCGCCAGATGCCAACCTGCCAGCTGCCCCATACGGCGAGCCGGCAGTCACAGCGCGATGCGCGCGCCAGTGACGGGACATAGTGTGAAGGTTTAGTGAAACCAGGTGTTTGATCTGGATCAAAGCTCACAACATTGGCGCGGATCAATACGCGATCCGCGCAACAGCATTGCGTCAGCCGCCGTGCACCGGGCGATGCGCACGCACCGCCATCACCAGGCCAAAGCCGGCCAGCAGCGACACCGCCGAGGTGCCGCCGTAGCTGATCAAAGGCATCGGCACACCCACCACCGGCAACAGCCCGGAGATCATGCCGCCGTTGACCAGGATGTAGACGAAGAACGCCAGGCCGGTGGCGCCGGCCAGCAGGCGCGAATAGGTATCGCGCGAATCCACCGCGATCCACAGGCAGCGCCCGATCACGAACAGGTACAGCGCCAGCACCACGGCCACGCCCACCCAGCCGTACTCCTCACTGAGCACCGAGAAGGCGAAGTCGGTGGTCTGCTCGGGGATGAAGTTCAGGTGTGACTGCGAGCCCAGCCCCCAGCCCTTGCCGGTCAGCCCACCGGAACCGATGGCGATCTTGGACTGGATGATGTTCCAACCCGCGCCCAGCGCATCGCTCTCGGGGTCGAGGAACATCATGATGCGGTCCTTCTGGTACGGCCGCAGCAGCCAGAACCAGGCCACCGGCGCGGCTGCGGCAACACCGCCCACGCCCACGCCCACCCACCACCACGGCAGGCCGGCCAGCAACAACACGAAGGCACCGCTGGCGGCGATCAGCACACCGGTACCGAAGTCCGGCTGCAACATCACCAGCCCGGTCGGCACGCCGATGATCACCGCCGCCACCAGCACCACCGGAATGCGCGGCGGCAAGGGCATGCGGTTGAGGTACCAGGCCACCATCATCGGCAGGCTGACCTTCAACAACTCGGCCGGCTGCAGGTAGAACAGCCCCAGGTTCAACCACTGTCGCCCGTACTTGCCGGTGCCAAGTACGAATACCGCCAGCAGCGGCAGCATCGAGAATGCATAGATCATCGGCGTCCACGCGCGGATGCGCAGGATCGATACCCGCGCGATCGCCCACATGGCCACCAGCCCCACCGCGAAGCGGGCGCCCTGCGCCATCACCAGGCCGCTGCCACCGGCGCTGTCCAGCACCGACAGGCCAATGGCCATCAAGGCAAGCAGGGCAAACAGCAGCGGCCAGTCCAGGCCGCGGCTGAGCCGCTGGCCCATCTCCAACGCCCAGCGCAGGAAATCCCTCATCGACGTGCCTCCACAGGCGTTGCTGCCGGCGTCGGTGGACGTGCCGTCGCCGGCGCAACGCCGGGCAACGCCTCAGGCACCGGCTGCGGCGGCCCACCCGGCAACGGCGCAGGCGCGCCGACCATGATCGGCAGATCGGCAAACTGCGGCGCCACCAACTCACCGCGCGCGCGCCAACCCGCGTCTTCGGTATCAAAAGTGGCCACGCCCACCGCCACCGTGCCGCGCTCGGCATCCAGCGGCTGCAGGCCTTCGGGCATCACCCCGAGCAACCAGGCATCAAACACCTTGCGCGCGATAGGCGCGGCGGCCGAACCACCATAGCCGCCGCCTTCCACCGCAATGGCAATGGCGATCACGGGCTCCTCGGCCGGCGCAAAACCCACGAACAGCGCGCGATGGCGCAGATGCATCGGCAGGCTGCGCGGATTCAAGGCAGCCGTACCCTTGCGGCTGATGACCTGGGCGGTACCGGTCTTGCCTGCCATGCGGTACTGCGCACCGGCTGCGGACCGCCAACCACTGCCGCCGGGCTGCATGGTGCCCATCATGCCCTCGCGCACCGCCTGCACGTTGGCCGGATTGGGGCTGATCGGCCGGCTCGCCGGTTGCGGCGTCGGCGCCCAGTCGTGGTCGAAGCCGGCACGCTGCTCCATGACCAGATGCGGTCTGCGCAGCTGGCCGGTGGCCAGGCCGCCAACACCGCGCACCAGTTGCAACGGCGTGACCTTCCACAGGCCCTGGCCGATGCTGGCATTGACGGTGTCACCCGGATACCAGCGTTCCTTGTTGGACTTGAGCTTGGCCGCCGGCGACGGCAGGATCCCGCCGATCTCGCCGGCCAGATCGATGCCGGTGGGCTGGCCAAAGCCATAGCGGTTGCCCATGTAGTCGTCATAGCGCTCGATGCCCATGTCGATACCGAGCTGGTAGTAATAGGTATTGACCGACTGGGTGATCGATTTGCGCAGATCGGTCCAGCCATGGCCGCCACGGTTGGCGTCACCCCAGCCACGACTGACACCCGGCAGGTAGAACATGCCGCGCGACAGGATCTTGTCTTCCGGGCGGCGCAGGCCGCTGTCCAGGCCGGCCAGGCCGAGGAAGGGCTTCACCGTCGAACCCGGCGCCACGCCACCCAGCACCAGGCGGTTGAACTGCGGCCGCGACGGGTTCTCGTTCAGACGCTTGAAGTCAGCGTGGGAAATGCCGTTGACGAACAGATTGGGGTCGAACGACGGCAGGCTGACCATGGCCAGGATCTCGCCGGTGCGCGGATCGATCGCCACCGCCGAGCCTTCCTGCTCGCCGAACGCCGCCACCATGGCGCGTTGCAGGTCGGCATCGATCGACAGCCGCAGATCGGTGCCCGACTGCGCCGGCACCCGCCCCACCGTACGGATCGCACGGCCCTGCACATTGGTCTCGACCTGCTCGTAGCCGATCTTGCCGCGCAGCTGGGTTTCGTAGAAACGCTCCAACCCGGACTTGCCGATGTGCGTCAGTGCCGCATTGCCCTCGCCCAGCTCTTCCAGATCCTTGTCGTCGACACGGCCGACGTAGCCGATGATGTGGCCGAACAGATCGCCGTAGGGATAGCGGCGGGTCAGATAGGGTTCCAGTTCCACGCCCGGATAGCGCCAGCGGTCCACGGCGAAACGCGCCATCTCGTCGTCGCTGACCCGCAGCTTCAGCGTCACCGGCATGAAGCCGCGGCGCGCCTTGCGCGATTGCTTGAAGCGCTCGATGTCTTCTTCGCTGAGCGAGAAGATCTTTTGCAAACCGGCCAGGGTGGCGTCCATGTCCGCGACCTTGTCGGCGGTCACGTCCAGGCGGAAGGCCGGCACGTTCTCGGCCAGCAGACGGCCGTTGCGGTCGTAGATCAAGCCACGCCCAGGCACCACCGGCCGCGCCTTGATGCGGTTGGCTTCGGAGCGGGTGGCGTAGATGTCGTGGTCCAGCACCTGCAGCTTGAAATACCAGGCCGCCAGGAAACCCAGGGCCAGTACCACCCCGAGAAAACCGATGGCCGCACGCCGCCGGAACTGCTCGGCCTCGGCGTGCGGGTTCTTGCTCTGGCGGCGCGACGCCATACGTCAGCGCCCGCGCTTGCCCAGCCGCACCGCATCCAGCAGTACATACAGCGGCAGCCACAAGGCCATGCCCAGCAGCGGTGCCACCCAGTAGCTCCACGGCAGCAGCGGCTCACCCACCAACAGGTGGATGGCAGCATCGATCACGCGATCGTTGAACAACAGCCCGCCCATGGCCAGGGCCTGCTGCGACAGCGGAAAGAACCGGATGCGGGCGCGGAAGCGCTGCAGGATGAAGGCCATCACCACCAGCCGCAGCGCCTGCTCGCCGAGAATGCCGCCAAACATCACATCGGCCAGCAGACCGATGCAGAACGCGAAGCCCAACCCGACCTTGTCCGGGGTTTCGATCACCCAATAGGCCAGCACCAGCGCCAACCAGTACGGGCGCACCGGCAGCAGCAGCTCGGGCAGCGGGATCAACGCCAGCAGCAAGGCCAGCACGAAACTGACCGGCATCACCCAGCCCTTGTTGCGCAGACGACTCATGGGCGCACCTGCGGCGGGCTTGGGTTGTCAGCGCTCGCCGGTGCTGCCGGGCGTGTGGGCTCGGTGGCGGGCGTTGTCGCCGGGGCGGGCGCTGGACCTGCAGCAGCCGGCTCGCTCGCTGGCGTGCGTGACGGGGCCTGCGTGGCCGCCGCAGCCGGAGGATTGGTGGCGTTGCCGGCGGCAGGAACAACGGCAGCAGCCGCGCCCATGCGGTTGACCGGAGCCATGGATGGGCCGCCCGCGGCCGTGGCTTCCGGCGCCGATTCGCCTGCATTGCTGTCCGGCAATTGCGGCAGCGCCGGCACCGAACGCAGCAGCAGCACGTTACGACCACGGTCCAGCTTGGCCGCCGGCTCCAGCTCGCCGACCAGGAACGCATGGGTATCGTCCGGACGCAGCTTCAGGATCTTGCCGACCGGGAAGCCGGCCGGGAAACGCCCGCCCAGACCGGAGGTGACGATCTCATCGCCTACTTCCACGCCCGCGCTGAGCGGGATGTCGCGCAGTTCCAGGCGGTCGCCACGACCGTAGACGATCAGCCGCACGCCGTTGCGCGCCACCGCCACCGGTACCGCGTGGTCCGGATCGGTCAGCAGCAGCACGGTCGAATGCGCCGGCGTCACCGCGATCACCTGGCCCATCAGGCCACCGGCATCGATCACCGCCTGGCCGACGTGCACGCCGGCGCGGCTACCCGAATCCAGCACCAGACGCTGCTTCACCGGGTCCAGGTCGATATCGAGGATGGGGGCCAGCTGCACGTCCAGGCCATTGCGCTCGGCCACGTTGAGCAGCTCGCGCAGCTGGGCATTGTCCAGCGCGGCGGTCTGCAGCCGGGTCAGGCGTGCATTGGCGATCAACAGCTGGTTGCGCAACTCGCGGTTCTCGCTGACCAGTTGGTTATGGCTGGCCGCATTGTCCTTGACCGAGGCCCCCACCCGGCCCGGCACACCGGCCAGCGCCCACACCGGCTGCACCAGCACATTGGCCTGGGCACGCAGACGCGACATCCAGCCGCCCTGGTCATCCAGCACGATCAAGGTGATGGCCAAGGCCAGGTACGCCAGCAGACGCAGCGTGCTGCTGGCATCCCCCTGACGGGAGGCTACGGGAGGACCGGCGTAAGGGGGCACGACAGAAGGCTGGGAGTAGGAAATGAAGAATCAGGTATGGAAACGGCGCGACTGGCGTCACGCCGATGGTTCGGGGAAGCGGATGCCGGAGAGTGGAACCAGATGCAGGAAGCCCTGCCCCCCATTCCCGCTTCCCCAGCCCCCATTCCCTGCGGATCACTCCGGCGCAAAGAACTCGTTGCCGTGCATGTCGACCAGCTCCAGCGCGCGACCGCCACCGCGGGCCACGCAGGTCAGCGGGTCATCGGCCACCTGCACGTGCAGGCCGGTTTCCTCGGAGATCAGGCGATCCAGGTCACGCAGCAGGGCGCCACCACCGGTCAGCACGATGCCGCGCTCGGCGACGTCGGCGCACAGTTCCGGCGGGGTCTGCTCCAGCGCCAGCTTGACCGCCGAAACGATGCCCGACAGCGGCTCGTGCAGGGCTTCCAACACTTCGTTGGAGCTGATCTTGATCATCTTCGGCACGCCCTCGGCGAGGTTGCGGCCGGAGATTTCCATCTCGATCACTTCCGCCTGCGGGTAGGCGCAGCCCAGCTCCACCTTGATGCGTTCGGCGGTGGCTTCACCGATCAGCATGCCGTGGTTACGACGCACGTAATTGGTGATGGACTCGTCGAAACGGTCGCCGCCAATGCGCACCGAGGCCGAATAGACAATGCCGTTCAGCGAGATGACTGCCACTTCGGTGGTGCCGCCGCCGATATCGATGACCATCGAGCCGCGCGCCTCGGTGACCGGCATGCCGGCACCGATCGCAGCTGCCATCGGCTCCTCGATCAGGAACACATCACGCGCACCGGCCTCCTCGGCCGATTCCTTGATGGCGCGGCGCTCGACCTGGGTGGAGCCGGCCGGCACGCAGACCAGCACGCGCGGGCTGGGGCGCAGCACGCGCGACTTGTGCACCTTCTTGATGAAGTGCTTGAGCATCGCCTCGGTATAGGTGAAGTCGGCGATGACGCCGTCCTTCATCGGGCGGATGGTGGTGATATGGCCCGGGGTACGGCCGAGCATCTGCTTGGCCTCGGCGCCGACGGCAGCCACCGAACGGGTGCCACCGATGGCACGGTCCTGGCGCACGGCGACGACGGATGGCTCGTTCAGCACAATGCCCTGGCCGCGCACATAGATGAGGGTGTTGGCCGTGCCCAGGTCAATGGACAGGTCATTGGAGAACATGCCACGCAGCTTCTTGAACATCTGGGAAGTGATCCTGAGGGGTGTCGCGCCCACGCCGGTTGGCGAAAAAATGGGCAGAAAATGAGGGCAGTTAGCCTATCAACCCACCCCCGCCCGAGCAAGGAAAATCCACGGAAAATCGAGGCTTTCGACCACGCCGGGCAGCTGCGGTACATCCTTGCTTGTGGCCGTGGGCCGCCGCAGCCGGTAACCTTACGCACTTTGGCGCGCCATCGCGCCGGGTCGTCTGCGCGTGCGCGACGGCCTTTCCCTTTTACGTATAGGCCTGTTCGCAATGTCCGCTTTGATCTGTGGTTCCCTAGCCTTTGACACCATCATGGTGTTCCCGGACCAGTTCAAGAACCACATCCTGCCGGACAAGGTGCACATCCTGAACGTGTCGTTCCTGGTACCGCGCATGCGCCGCGAACTGGGCGGCTGCGCCGGCAACATCGCCTACAACCTGAAGCTGCTGGGCGGCAGCCCGATCCCGATGGGCACCGTTGGCCAGGACTTCGGCCCGTACCGCGAGCACTTCGAGCGCATGGGCATCGACCTGAGCCAGGTGCGGGTGCTGGAAGACATGTTCACCCCGCAGTGCTTCATCACCACCGACCACGACAACAACCAGATCACCGCCTTCCACCCGGGCGCGATGATGCGCTCGCACGACAACCACGTGCGCGATGTGCCGGGCGTCACCTTCGGCATCGTCGCGCCGGACGGCCGTGAGGGCATGATCCAGAACGCCGCCGAATTCGTGGAATGCGGCATCCCCTTCATCTTCGATCCGGGCCAGGCGCTGCCATTGTTCAACGGCCCGGAACTGCGCGAATTCATCGAGCAGGCCGACTACGTGGTGGTCAACGACTACGAGTCCAACCTGCTGCAGCAGCGCACCGGCTGGAGCGAGACCGACATCGTCGCCCGGACCAAGGCCTACATCACCACCCAGGGCCCGCGCGGCGCCATCATCCACACCCCGGAGAAGAGCTTCGACATCCCGCCGGCGCACGAGCGCCGCGTGGTCGACCCAACCGGTTGTGGCGACGCCTTCCGCGCCGGCCTGATCTTCGGCATTGAGAAAGGCATGGACTGGCTGACCGTCGGCCGCATGAGCAACCTGATGGGCGCGCTGAAGGTGGAACACCCCGGCACGCAGAACCAGCGCTTCGACTTCGCCGAGTTCAACGAGCAGTTCAAGCAGCAGTTCGGCTACAGCCTCTGAGAAAAACGGTGCTTCGGCGCCGTTTTTTTCTGTAGTGCTGAACCATGCTCGGCAGGGGCTTTACAAGCGAAAAGCTCCCCCTCACCCCAACCCCTCTCCCGCAAGCGGGAGAGGGGCTCAAAGCGTAGTGCCGAGCCACGCTCGGCAGAGGCCTTACCGGCAATCTTCCGGCCACATGGCATTGGGGGGAGCGGCGAACGCCGCGAAGCTCGCACACCACCAGATTGCAGCACACACCCGCGACCCAGCATTCCCGGCTTCGCGGCTTACGCCGCTCCCACAAGAGGGTTTGCTGGTAATGCCCCAGCCGAGCATGGCTCGGCTCTACCCAGTTGCTGCAGCCTGCCATTGCTGCAGCAACTGCGCACAATCGCGCAACTGCCACTGCGCCATGCCTGGCCACGGGTCATCCGGCACATTGATCAGGATGCCCGGCACGCCGGCAGCCTTCGCGGTGGCCAGATCGTAGTAATGATCCCCAACCATCCGCATCTGCGCCGGCAACACGTGCCAGCGCGCCGCAAAGAACTGCAAGCCAGCCGGTGACGGCTTGGGCGCCACTTCCCAGCGGCCGATGATTTCCTCGCTGGCAAAGCAATCCGCCACACCAATCGCCGCCAGGGTCACTTCCGCCAGCTCACGGGCATTGCGGGTAAGGATGCCCAGCCGGCAACCAGCGGCATGCAGCGCGCGAACCAGGTCCACCGCCCCCGGCGCTGCGACCGAGGCCTCGGCCAGCTCCCGCTCGTGCTGCATCAGCCAGGCGTGGCTGTCAGCGGCCTGCTGCGGCGGCAGGCCGGCCAGGTGTTCAAGAATGTCCGCACCGGAAGGAATCTGCAGCTCGCGCCGGATCAATTCGAAATCATGCACCGGCTCGGTCAGGGTGCCGTCCATGTCGAACACCCAATGACGGCTGGCGGCGACGTCGCAACGCCCCGCCCTGTCTGCAAGCACCGGCCTCAATCCCAGTTCGGCATCTGGCTGCCGTCCAAGCCACCGACCTCGAACACCGCCTTGCGGGTGCCGCCAGCCTGCACCGGGAATTCGATCTCGATGACCTTGGCCTTGCGTGCCTGCCGCCACAGGCCGCGGTTGTCATCGATGAACATGGCGATGGCCTCGTCGGTATCCGGGCGATGCGCAGCCATGTTGCGGGCCGGCGCGCCGTCGACGCTGACCTTGACCTGGCAGGCACGGTAGCAGGCCTTGGCGAAGTCACTGGACTGCAGCACCAGGTAGGCGTGGCGCTTCCACTCCGGGTGATCGCGGAACACCAGGTTCACCTGCTTGGGACCGGTGCTATCCACTTCCACCCGGTCCTTGCTGAGGATCGCGGCCGAGCGCTGGGTACCGCCCTTGACCGGCACCTGGTTGTAGCTCCACAAAGCCTGCATGCGGCGCAGTTCGCTGGCGGCTGCGGCCTTCTCCCGCACTTCGGCAAAGCCCGGCTCGATGCGCTTGGCGGTTTCCGAGTCCGGGTACTGGTCAAGCAATGCAGCACCATGGATCCGCGCCCGCTCCCAATCGGCGCCCGTAACCGCCGTGTCGTAGAGCTTGCCGATGCCCTCGGCGTCGGCTTCGCGCTTGGCGCGCTCCTGCGCGGCAGCGGCCTCCTGTTGCTGGCGCTCGGCCTCCGGGTTGCTGCAGGCGGCCAGGGCAAAGACGCAGAGGGCGCCGAGGATCAGGGGTTTCATCAAACAGCTCCGGTGAACAGGGCGCGTGGTGAGCGCGATGGGCTTCACTTTAGAGCATGTTGGGGATTGGGAGGCACGATCCTTTTCCGCATTCGCGTTTGCCTGCGCTTTTGCTTTGCCCTGCCTTTATGCCGTCATTCCCGCGCAGGCGGGAATCGCTCTGGCTCTTTGGCTTCGCGTAACACCAAATGCAAAGGCAAGGGCAACAACAAGAGCGATTCCCGCCTGCGCGGGAATGACGGCACTAGAAGCAACAGCAACAGCGGCAACAACAACAGCAACAACTACAACCGCAGCCCTCACTCCCCGCCCATCCGCCACCAATGCGTCGAAGGCGCAGGCGCACGGATATCCAGACGCTCACCCATCTGCGGCGCGGTCAGCAGCACGCCCTGCTCTGCCGCCAATGCGGTGATCCGCTCGAACGGCTCGGTCCAGGGATGCAAAGCCAGGTCAAACGTACCGTTATGGATCGGCATCATCACCTTGCCGCGTACATCCAGATGCGCCTGCAGGCTCTGCTCCGGCTGCATGTGCACGCCGGGCCACTGGGCGTCGTAGGCACCGGTCTCGACCATCGCCAGATCAAACGGGCCGTAGCGTTCGCCGATCTTCGCAAAGCCATCGAAGTAACCACTGTCGCCACTGAAGAAGATCCGCGTGCTGCCGGTATCGATCACCCACGATGCCCACAGGGTGCGATTGCCATCGGACAAACCGCGACCGGAGAAATGCTGCGCAGGTGTGGCCGCGATTTTCAGGCCCTCCACCCGGGCTTCCTGCCACCAGTCCAGCTGGGTGATCTTTTCCTCAGGCACGCCCCAGGCCTGCAGGCGATCGCCCACACCCAGCGCAGTGACGAAGTGCCGCACGTTCGGCGCCAGCGCCAGCACCGCGTCGTGGTCGAGGTGATCGTAGTGGTCATGCGAAATGATGACGCCGGTGATTTCCGGCAACTCATCAATCGACAGCGGCGGCGCATGGAAGCGCTTGGGCCCCATGAACGAGAACGGCGAAACGCGCTCGGAGAATACCGGGTCGGTCAGCCAGAAGTGACCATCCAGCTTCATCAGCATGGTCGAGTGACCCAGCCGCCACAGGCTGTCGTCCGGTGCGTCCAGCAAGGCCTGCCGGGTCAAGGCATGTACCGGAATCGCCACCTGCGGCGTCGCATCGGCCGGCTTGTCGAACAGGAACCGCCACCACACCTTGGCACCCCGCACGAAACCAAGCGGGGCCTGCTTGGCCACGTTGTGGAAACGCCCCTCGCCGTATTGCGGCGACTGGTCATAGGAAGCGGCGGGACGTGCACCGCAGGTCAGCAGGCCAATGGACATGGCAATCAGCACCGTAATGAGGAGGAGGAAACGAGGCAGGCGACGCTTCATGGCTGGGCTTGCCGATAAAAGTACACCAATGAGTTTACTTCTATTTCGAGGAAAGTAAACTGAACGGTGTAAAATAAGCGGATGACCGATTCCAAGCGCCCGCTCCGCCTGACCGACCGCAAACGCGAGGCCATCCTGCGCGCGGCAGTGGCCGAGTTCCGTGAACTGGGCTTTGCCGGCACCAGCATGGACCGCATCGCCGCCACCGCCGAGGTATCCAAGCGCACCGTCTACAACCACTTCGCCAGCAAGGACGAGCTGTTCACCGCCATCCTCTGGCAACTGTGGGAAGCCAGCCAGTCGCTGGACGCGCTCGCCTACGATCCAGCCAGACCACTGCGCGAACAGTTGCTGGGCTTCGTCGCGCAGAAGCTGCGCCTGCTCAGCGACATCAGCTTCATCGATCTGTCGCGGGTGGCCATGGCCGAGCTGGTGCATGCACCGGAACGGGCACGGGTGATGATGGACAAGCTGGCCGAGAAGGAAGAAGGCCTGACCACCTGGATCCGCGCAGCACAGGCCGATGGCCGCCTGCGCGACGACATCACCCCGGCCGACGCCGCCCATCAGCTGCAGGGCATGGTCAAGGCGTTCGCGTTCTGGCCCCAGATCGCCATGGGTGCCGCGCCCTTGGACGCCAGCGCGCAGCAGCGGCTGATGCACGACTGCGTGGACATGTTCCTGGCGGTGCGCGCGCGCCCTGAGCGCAGCGCACGCCCACTCCGGTAGCGTGCAGCCTGCCGCAGGAATCATCACCCGGCTGCACGAATAGCCGGACTGACTACAAATGTAGTTACCTTTGACACTGCGACGGCGACCTGCCCGTTCGTACACTCCGCGAACACGCCCGCCGGGCCCTTCGCAGACACACGCAACGTGCGCACCTCCCTGAGATGGTCATCGCTATTGCTGTCCGTACTCCCGCTCCATGCCCTCGCCGCCGATCAATGGATCCTGGCCACCGATCTATGGGGCAACAGCGCCAGGCAGACCTTGAATCTGGATGTGCAAGGCACGCAGGTCAGCGGAACATTGGGGGGCGACCCGATCAGCGGCAGCTTGAACGGCGCGCAGCTGAAGTTCACCGCAACCGGCAGCGACGGCCAGGTCTATCACTACGATGGCCGCATCGATGGCAGCCGCATGCAGGGTCGCAGCGACGAGCCGGACACCAACAACCGCAGCGCGCGTGCAACGCATGATTTCAGCGCCTGGCGAGTGCCGTCACGGCCGGACAAGGTACCGCGCCTGCATGACTTCACCCCAAGCGACTACTCCAATACCTTCAGCGCCGACCGTGCCCCGGCGCTGGTGATCTGGCCAGGCGATTCGGTGCAGACCAAGACCCTGGATTCCGGTGGCGTCGACGAACACGGCATCACCCGTGCCTTGTTCGGCAATCCGCAGGTCGGGCCGTTCTTCGTCGCCGGTGCCGAGCCCGGCGACACGCTGGCGATCACCCTCCGTTCGCTCAAGCTCAATCGCGACTACGCCGACAGCCTCGACGGTATCGTCGGCCGCCTGAAGACACCGCGCATCGCCATCGAGACCGCGTCGCTGGGCAAGCCGGTGCGTTGGGAACTGGATCGCATGCGCGGCATGGCGCGGCCGCAGGGCGCCAGCGGCGCATTGAAGAACTTCGAGATTCCGGTCAAGCCGATGCTCGGCGGTCTCGCGGTGGCACCCGGCTTCGGCTATCCGCCGCTCTCCACCGGCGACACCGGCGACTTTGGCGGCAACATGGATTTCAACGCCGTGGTCGAAGGCAACACGGTCTACCTTGAGGTGCAGCAACCCGGCGCATTGCTGTACGTCGGCGACGGCCATGCCCTGCAGGGCGACGGTGAAACCAGCCAATGGGCATTGGAGACATCGCTGGACGTGGTGCTGAAAGTGGAGCTGATCAAGAAACAGTCCATCGCCACACCGCGCGTTGAATCCCCCACGCAGATCATGACCCTGGGGCAGGCGGGTTCCAGCGACGATGCGCTGCGGCTGGCGACGTCGGGGATGCTGCAATGGCTGCGCCAGTCCTTCGGGCTGGATATGTCGCAGGCTACCCAGGTGCTGGGCGTGGCGGTGCAGTACAGCGTGGTCAATCTTGCCGGTCGGAGTGTTGGGGTGGTGGCAAAGATTGATAAGGCGGTGTTGAAGGGATTGCCGGTGGCTGAGCGGAAGGCAGGCGACTGAAGGCTTTTGGCTTTTGGCTTTTGGCTTTTGGCTTTTGGCTTTTGGCTTTTGGCTTTTGGCTTTTGGCTTTTGGATTTGGGGTTTGGGGTTTGGGGGTTTGCTCTTAATGCCGTCATTCCCGCGAAGGCGGGAATCGCTCTTGCTTCTGCTCTTGCTTCTGCTCTTGCTTCTGCTCTTGCTTCTGCTCCTGCTTCTGCCTTCTCTTCGAACCAAGGCAAGAGCCAAAACCAAAGCGCAGAGCGATCCCCGCCTTCGCGAGGATGACGGCATAGGGGCAACAGCAACACAAAGCAAAGCAAAGCACTGCAAAGCAGCACAACAACACAAACAACAACGGCGGGCTTTCGCCCGCCGCTGTCTTGTCTCAAACCCTACCCACTTACTGCTTCGGCGCAGCTTCCTGCTTCGGTGCTGCTTCCGCCTTGGCGATCATGTCTTCCACCGACGCGGTGGTGATCGGGTGGTAGCCCGGCTTGGCCTTGGCAAATACTTCCTTGGCGAAGGCCAGACCTTCCGGCGTCTTCAGCAGTTCAGCGTAGATCGGCAGCACCAGCTTGCGGCGGCCCACCTTCTGGATGAACTCGCCAGCAGCCGCCTGCGCATCGGTATAGCCACTGCGGATGGCCAGCGGATACCAACGCATCGCGATCTCGCCGTTCGGGGTGCCGGTGAAGTGGTAACCCTTGTCCAGCGCGGCCAGCTTCTCGATCGGCTGGGTTGCACCCAGGCCGTCAATGAAGCGCACCCACTCCTGGGTGTTCCACTCGCGGGTCACCTGGTTGCTCGGCAGCGCGCTGCTGCCGAGGAAGGCGATGCGTGCCGTGTCGACCACCGCAAAGTTGCGCGAACGTGCCTTGGTGGCGAACGCCGGAATACCCGGCTCTTCCAGCCATGCCTTCAGCTCGGCCTCGGTGACCGCCGTCGGATTCTTCGGCAGCAGATTCTTGGTCATGTACGCGACGAACTGGTCTGTGTTGGCGCTCTGGAAGGCATGGTCGTTGAACCAGCCACGCAGGAACGGGTCAAACACCGCACGGCCAAAGCGCTGCTCCAGGAACTGCAGGAACCAGGCACCCTTGACGTAGGCGACATTGCTCAGCGCTTCGTCCGGATCACGCTCGTTGAGCGGCGGCAGCGCCAGTGCCTGGTCGGCCGGGCTCATGTCCTTCACTTCGTTGAGCAGATCGGTCTGGTCGATTTCGCGCTCCATCTCGGCCATCTCCGTGCCATACAGCGCCTCGGTGATGCGGCCCTGCACGTAGGTGGTGAAACCTTCGTTGAGCCAGATGTCCTTCCAGCTGGCGTTGGTCACCAGGTTGCCGGACCAGCTATGCGCCAGCTCATGCGCAACCAGCGATACCAGCGACTTGTCGCCAACGATGACGGTCGGGGTGGCGAAGGTCAGGCGCGGGTTTTCCATGCCACCGAACGGGAACGACGGCGGCAGCACCAGCATGTCGTAACGGCCCCAACGGTATTCGCCGTACAGGTTCTCGGCGGCACCGATCATCTTCTCGGTGTCTTCGAATTCCTTGGTCGCCTTGCTGACCATGGTCGGCTCGGCCCATACGCCGGAGCGCTCGGAGATCGGCTCGAACACCAGGTCGCCAGCGGCAATGGCCAGCAGGTAGGACGGGATCGGCTGCGGCATCTTGAAAGCATAATCGCCATCGCGTGCAGCCTTCGGATCGTTGTCGGCGCTCATCAGCACCATCACGTCCGGGCGGCTGGTGACATGCGCGCTATAGGTGAAGCGGACGCTCGGGGTGTCCTGCAACGGCACCCAGGAACGGGCGTGGATGGCCTGCGACTGGCTGAACATGAAGGGCAGTTTCTTGCCCTCGGTCATGGACGGCTCCAGCCACTGCAGACCGGAGGCGGTCGGCGCGGTGTGGTAGGTGATGCGTATCGAGGTCGGCTGGTCCGGAGTTTCGATGCTCAGCTTGCTACCGAACACCTTGTCGGCCGGTGCCAGCGCGAACTGCAGCGGGGTGGCAGCGCCGTCGGCGGCGAGGGCCTCGACCTTCTCCACGCTCAGCTCGCGGGTGTCGAGCAGCAGCTGCTTGGCCGCCTTGTCCTTCCACTCCAGCGTATAAGTGGCGGTGCCACCGATCTGCTTGGCGTCGAAATCGACCTTCAGGTCCAGCGCCACGTCCTTGATGACGACCTTTTCGGGCTCTGCATAGGAGCTTTCATCGTGGCTGCGGCTGACGGTATTCACGGCGGCGGCGGGCTTCTGGGCGACGGGGTCGACGGTGGGGGCTGCGGGCTCTTTGGCGCAGCCAGCGACGAGCGCCACGGCCAAGGGCAGCATCAGGAACGAAGAACGCATTGATCTGGAACCGGTTCAGGGAACAACCGTTGATTTTAAACCCGAAAGGCTTTGGTCGATGCGGCAGTGCGGCAAGCAACGTCCTGCAGGCTTTGCACAAGCTGCCGGCATGCGTGAATCAGCTCCCGAACCACGGTAGTGCCGAGCCATGCTCGGCAGGGGCCTTACCAGCAGAGCCAGAAGCTGAAAAGCCAACCCCTCCCCAGCCCTCCCCTTGGCCTGCGGCCAAAGGGAGGGAGCAGAGACGTAATGCCGAGCCATGCTCGGCAGGGGCTTTACCAGCAGAGCCAGAAGCTGAAAAGCCAACCCCTCCCCCGCCCTCCCCTTGGCCTGCGGCCAAAGGGAGGGAGCAGAGACGTAGTGCCGAGCCGTGCTCGGCAGGGGCCTTACCCGCAAAAAAACGAAACCAGCAGCACCGCTTCCCCATACGAAAAAGGCGGCCCATGGCCGCCCTTTCCTCAACCCACCCAGCAACCAAGCCTCAAAGCTTGTAACCGGAGTGAATCGACACAATCCCCGCACTCAGGTTCTTGTAATGGCAGCGGCCAAAACCGGCCTCGCTCATCATCGCCTTCAGCTCTTCCTGCGGCGGGTGCTTGCGGATGCTCTCAGCCAGGTACTGGTAGCTGTCGGCATCACCGCGCGCAAACAGCTTGCCCAGCTTCGGCAGCACCTTGAACGAATGGAAATCGTAGACCGGCTTGAACCAGTCCACGGTCACTTCCGAGAACTCCAGCACGCGCGCCTGCCCGCCTACCTTCAGCACCCGGTACATCTCGCGCAGCGCCGCTTCCTTGTCGGTCACATTGCGCAGGCCGAAGGAAATGGTCACCAGATCAAAACTCTGGTCCGGGAAAGGCAGCGCCTCCGCATTGAGCTGCACCCACTCGAAGCCTGAGACCTGGCCGCGGTTGGTCAGACGGTCGCGTCCCACCGACAACATGCCGGCGTTGATGTCGCCCAGTACCACGCTGCCTTCGGCACCGATGCGCTCCTTCAGCAGCACCGCGATGTCACCGGTACCGCCGGCCAGATCCAGCACGCGGTCGCCCGGCTTCACCTGCGCGGTAGCGACGAAGTAGCGCTTCCACAGCCGATGAATACCCAGGCTCATCAGGTCGTTCATCAGGTCGTAGTTGTCGGCCACGGAAGTGAACACCTGGCCGACAAGCTTCTGCTTGTCCTTGGCCGGTACATCGCGGAAGCCGAAGTGGGTGGTGCCGGTCTTGTAGGGGGATTCGCTCATGCCGCTGATTATCGCACCGACAGCCCGATTGCGCCGCCAGCAGGCTGAATCCGGCCGCTATGATGATCGCCACGGCACCACAAGGACCTTGCATGATCACCACCCCGGACTACCGCGCCCTGCTCGAAACCGCCATCGCCGAGGCCCGCCAGGGCCTGGCCGAAGGCGGCATCCCGATTGGCGCGGCGCTGTACCACAACGATGGCCGCCTGCTCGGCTGCGGCCACAACCGCCGCATCCAGGAAGATGATCCCTCCATCCATGGCGAAACCGACGCCTTCCGCAAGGCTGGCCGCCAGCGCGGTTACCGTAACACCATCATGGTCACCACCCTGGCCCCGTGCTGGTACTGCAGCGGATTGGTCCGCCAGTTCAATATCGGCACCGTGGTGGTGGGCGAATCGGTCAGCTTCCCGGGTGGCATCGACTGGCTGCGCGAGAACGGCGTGAACGTCATCGACCTGAATGACGCCAGCTGCATCGAGATGATGGGCCGCTACATCGCCGAGAATCCGGACGTCTGGAATGAAGATATCGGCGAATAACGGGGCAGAATCTGAATAAACCCCTATTAATCTCACAAGGAAATTAGACGCTGTAGCAAGATCGTAAGAAAAACAGCGCTATGCTCGGGGTACAGGGGCACTGCCATCGAGGTGAAGCGATGTATACAACGCCCATCCAACACAGCAGTCGCCAATCCCTCCAGCGTGCTGGGGAGCAATTGCGACAGCAGTACGCACGACATCGCTGCTCGGCCCCGTTCTGGGATGCCTACCAACAGGTTCAGCGTGAACTGGTAGCGGCATATCCGGAACACCAGGCCGAGCTCTGCAACCGTCTGGCGGTATTTGCCCAACGCCTGGGCGCGGTTGAGAAGGCTCAGTTACTGGAGCTGGCGGTCAACGAAGCATAAGAAAAACCGGGCTTGGCCCGGTTTTTTTTGCCTTGCTTCTGTAGTGCCGAGCCATGCTCGGCAGGGGCTTCACCGGTAGCCCATCAGGTTTGTAGGAGTGGCATGAGCCGCGAAGCTGGCATCGCTGAAATCACCGGCATACATGCCACCTGATGAATCACTGGCTGCGCTGCTTACGCCGTTTGTGTTTGTCGGGAAAGCCCCTGCCGAGCATGGCTCGGCACTACACCACCTCACTTACGCCGAGCGCTTTCTGCCCCCTCCCTTTTGCGCAGCAAAGGGGAGGGTTGGGGAGGGGTTGGCTTTTGGGCTTTCCAGGCCCAGAGCTGCCCTCACCCCAACCCCTCTCCCGCCTGCGGGAGAGGGGCTAAAAAAACAAAAGGCGCCGTTCGGCGCCTTTTGCTTGCAACACCCCTGCCCCGTTACTGCTGCGGCAGGTCGCCGTTTTTGGCCAGCTGCTTGCGGTTGAACAAGCGCTGCACCACCACGAAGAACAGCGGGATGAAGAACAGGCCGAGCAAGGTGCCCACCACCATGCCGCCCAACACGCCGGTACCGATGGCGCGCTGTGCACCCGAACCCGCACCGGAGGCGATCGCCAGCGGCAACACGCCCAGACCGAAGGCCAGCGAGGTCATGATGATCGGACGCAGACGGTCGCGGACCGCATGCATCGTCGCTTCGATCACTCCTGCCCCCTTCTCAAGGTGCTCCTTGGCGAACTCGACGATCAGGATCGCGTTCTTCGAGGTCAAGCCCACGGTGGTCAACATCGCCACCTGGAAGTAGACGTCGCGCTCCATGCCGCGCATGGTGTTGGCCAGTACCGCGCCGAGAATACCCAGCGGCGCAACCATCAGCACCGCGGTCGGCACGCTCCAGCTTTCATACAGCGCAGCCAGGCACAGGAACACGATCAGCAGGGACAGCGTGTACAGCAGCGGCGTCTGCGAACCGGCTTCGCGTTCCTGGTAGGACACGGCCGTCCACTCGATGCTGAAGCCCGGCGGCAACTGCTTGGCCAGCTTTTCCACTTCCAGCATGGCGTCACCCGAGGCCACGCCCGGTGCGGCTTCGCCCTGGATTTCCAGTGCGGAGACACCGTTGTAACGCTCAAGGCGCGGCGAACCGTAATCCCAGCGCTGGCTGGCGAACGCCGAGAACGGCACCATCTCGCCCGAGGAATTCTTCACCGTCCACAGGTTGAAATCTTCCGGGTTCATGCGGAAGCCGTCATCGGCCTGCACGTAGACGCGCTTGACGCGGCCACGGTCGATGAAGTCATCGACGTAGCTAGAACCCCAGGCGGTAGCCAGCGTGCTGTTGATGGTGTCCAGCGACAGACCGTGCGCACCGGCCTTGGCCACGTCGATGTCCAGACGCAGCTGCGGGGTGTCATCCAGACCGTTCGGGCGCACGTTGGCCAGCAGCTTGCTTTCGCCCGCCATGCCCAACAGCTGGTTGCGTGCATTGACCAGTGCATCGTGGCCAGCGCCGCTGTTGTCCTTCAGGAAGAAGGTGTAACCCGAGGCGATACCCAGCTCCGGCATGGCCGGCGGCGGGAAGGCGAAGATGAAGGCGTCCTTGATCTGGCCCAGGGCAGCCATCGCGCGGCCGGTGATCGGCCCAACGCCCTGGTCGGCACTGCGCTCGCTCCAGTCCTTGAGCTTGACGAAGGCCATGCCCGAGTTCTGGCCCATGCCGGAGAAGCTGAAGCCCTGCACCGAGAACACCGATTCAACCGCGTCCTTCTCGTTCTTCAGGAAGTGGTCTTCCAGCTTGTAGATCGACTCCAGAGTGCGTTCCTGGGTGGCGCCGACCGGTGCATTGACCAGCGCCATCAGGATGCCCTGGTCTTCGTTGGGCAGGAACGAGCTGGGCAGGCGCGCGAACAGCAGGCCCATCACCACCGCCAGTGCCAGGAACACCGCCATGAAACGGCCCGGACGATGCAGGATGCCGCGCACGCCGCGTTGGTAGGTGCCACTGGTGCGGTCAAAGCCGTTGTTGAACCAGTTGAAGAAACGGCCCGAGATACCGGTGTGGGCAACGTGATGCTCGCCCTTCTTCAGCGGCTTGAGCATGGTGGCGCACAGTGCCGGGGTCAGCACGATGGCAACCAGCACCGACAAGGCCATCGCCGAAACAATGGTCGCCGAGAACTGCCGGTAGATGACGCCGGTGGAGCCACTCATGAAGGCCATCGGCACGAACACCGCCGACAACACCAGGCCGATGCCGACCAGTGCGCCGGTGATCTGGCTCATCGACTTGCGGGTGGCTTCCAGCGGCGACAGTCCTTCTTCGGACATGATGCGCTCGACGTTTTCCACGACCACGATGGCGTCATCGACCAATAGACCGATCGCCAGCACCATCGCGAACATGGTCAGCATGTTGATGGAGAAGCCCAGCACCGCGAGGATGCCGAAGGTACCCAGCAACACCACCGGCACGGCGATGGTCGGGATCAGGGTGGCGCGGAAGTTCTGCAGGAACAGATACATCACCACGAACACCAGCACGATGGCTTCCAGCAGGGTCTTGACCACGCCCTTGATCGACACCTTCACGAACGGCGTGGTGTCGTAGGGAATCACCGCAGTCATGCCGGCCGGGAAGTTTGCCTTCAGCTCGTCCAGGGTCTTGCTGACGCCCTCGGCGGTTTCCAGCGCGTTCGCACCGGTGGCCAGGGTGATGGCCAGGCCGGAGGCCGGCTTGCCGTTGTAGCGGGTGACGAAATCATAGGTTTCCGCGCCCAGCTCGACGCGGGCGACATCGCCCAGCTTCAAGGTGGAGCCGTCGCTCTCGGTGCGGATCACGATGTTGCGGAACTGCTCCGGCGTCTGCAGGCGGTCCTGCGCATTGATGGTGGCGTTGAGCTGCTGGCCCTTGACCGCCGGCGCACCACCCAACTGGCCCACGGCAACCTGCGCGTTCTGCGCCCTGACCGAAGCGGTGACCTCGTCAACCGAGACCTTGTAGGTCTGCAGCTTGGTCGGGTCCAGCCAGATGCGCATGGCGTACTTGCCACCGAACACCTGGATCGAACCCACGCCCGGCACGCGGCTCAGCGGATCGACGACATTGGAACCGACGTAATCGGAGATGTCGTTCTCATCCATGCTGCCGTCTTCGGAAACAAAGCCCAGCACGTTGAGGAAGCCCGAGCTGGACTTGGCAACGTTGATGCCCTGGCGCTGCACTTCCTGCGGCAACAGCGGCATCGCCAGCTGCAGCTTGTTCTGCACCTGCACCTGGGCGATGTCGGAGTTGGTACCGCTCTCGAAGGTCAGGGTGATGCTGGCCTGGCCGTTGGAGGAGCTGTTGGAGGAGAAGTACATCAGGCCATCCAGGCCCTTCATGTTCTGCTCGATGATCTGCGTCACCGAGTCCTCGACCACCTTGGCCGACGCACCCGGGTAGTTGGCGGAAATGGACACCGCAGGCGGCGCGACCTCGGGATACATCGAGATCGGCAGCTTGAGCATTGCCAGCGCGCCGGCAAGCATGATGATGATGGCGATGACCCATGCAAAGATGGGCCTGTCGATAAAGAAGCGTGCCATGTAGTTCTCCGCTTACTTCTTTTCAGCCGGCGCCGCGGCGGGCGCGGCGGCTGGCTTGGCGGCTTCGGCACCCTTTTCGGTGGCCTGCACCGGCATCCCCGGGCCGATCTTCTGCAGGCCTTCGACAATGACCTTGTCGCCTGCCTTCAGACCGTCCTCGACCAGCCACTTGTCACCGACGGTGCGGCTGACCTTGACCGGGCGAACGGCAACCTTGCCCTCGGCATCCACCACCATCGCCGAGGTATCGCCCTTGGGATCGCGCGCGATGCCCTGCATCGGCACCAGCAGTGCGTTCGGGCGCACGCCACTGCCCAGCACGGCACGCACGAACATGCCCGGCATCAATACCTGGTCCGGGTTCTCCACGCGCACGCGCATCAGGTAACTGCCGGTGGCCGGATCAACGCTGACTTCGGAGAACTCCAGCTTGCCCTTGTGGGCGAAGGTGCTGCCGTCTTCCAGCACGATGTCGACCGGCAGTTCCGAGGCGCCTTCCAGACGGCCGGCAGCCAGTTCGCGGCGCAGCTGCAGCAGCTCGGCCGAGGACTGGGTGACGTCGATATAGATCGGGTCCAGCTGGTTGATGGTGGCCAGCGGCTCGGCCTGGCCGGCGCTGACCAGCGCGCCCTGGGTGACCGAGGACTTGCCGATCTGGCCGCTGATCGGCGCGGTGATGCGGGCATAACCCAGCGTCACGTTGGCCGCATCCAGGGATGCGCGGGCGGCAAGCACGTCTGCCTCGGCCTGCTTCCAGGCGGCCTGTGCGTTCTCGTCATCCTGCACGCTGATCACCCGCGACTTGACCAGCTCGCTGCTGCGGCGCGCGGCCAGTCGGGCAGCATTGGCGCTGGCTTCGGCACGGGCCAGCTGCGCGCGGGCGCTGTTGGCCTGCGCGCGGTAAGCGGCGTCATCCAACTGGTACAGCGGATCGCCGGCCTTGACCACGCTGCCTTCGGTGAACAGGCGCTTGGCGACGATGCCACTGACCTGCGGGCGCACTTCGGCAACCTGGTAGCCGTTTGCACGGCCGGCCAATTCACGGGTCAAAGTGACCGTTTCCGGCTTCAGCGTGACCACGGTGACCTGACCCGGCCCACCCTGCTGCGGCGGCTCTCCGCCGCCCTTGCAGGCAACGAGCGCGACGGATAGTGCAAGGGAAAGCGCGACGAGACGGTAGCGACTGATAGCAGGCATGGGAGAGGAGCTCAATGAGGAAAAGTGGCGCTCGAGGATCGGGCGGAACATGAGATACGCCCGGGCATATCCTTCCGTACCACATACGTTACGGGCACAGCCGTGGCAACCGCCACCACTACGCACATCACGGCCATCCTGCAGAGCAAGCCGCGGAAATATACATAGATACACGGATGTTTGTAAACGGGTACAATTCAGGTCGGTTTCATCCAGCATTTGCACAGAGCAATGGCCAGAAAGACCAAAGAAGAGGCAGCGGCCACGCGCGAAAGCATCCTGGATGCCGCGCTGGCCTGTTTCCATGAACACGGCGTCGCCGGCAGCTCGCTGGCGGCGATAGGCGAGCGCGCGGGCGTCTCCCGTGGCGCGGTGTACTGGCACTTCAAGAACAAGACCGAAGTGCTGGAAGCGATGATCAACCGCGAGCGCGTGCCGTTCATCAAGCGCCTGCGCCAGACCTACTCGCCGCTGCGCAACACCCCAATCCTGGACCTGCGCTCGGCGATGCTGGTGTCCTTGAGCGAGTTGGCCACCGATCCGCGATTGCGCGAGATGATGGAAATCATGCTGCGCAACGACCTGTCCACCGAAAGCCTGGCGATGCAGCAACTGCAGCACGACAGCGTCGAAGAAGAGATGGCGATTTTCCGCCGAGCCTTTGAACGCGCGCGCGAACTGGGCCAATTGCGCGATGGTGTGAACACCGCAACCAGCGCGCGCATCCTCCATGCAGGCCTGACCGGCGTGCTGTACAGCGCCATGCTCGAGCCCACCCAGTTCGACCTGGAGCGCGACAGCCGCGAGATGCTGGACGCATTGATGGCGCACTACGTGCAGCCCGGCGTGTTCATACCCGGCGCTGATCCTTCGCCGCTGCCACCACCAGACGAAGACTAAGCAAGACCTGTAGTGCCGAGCCATGCTCGGCAGAGGCCGTACCGAGCAAAGTTACAGCGCCGCAGCAGCCTTGTAGGAGCGGCGTGAGCCGCGAAGCAAGCGATGGCGAAGGAAAGGCAAAAGCACCCCTCCCAACCCTCCCCTTGCCTGCGGCAAAGGGAGGGCTAAAGCCCAGGCGCCGCCGTGCACAAGTAGTGCCGAGCCATGCTCGGCAGAGGCCGTACCAAGCAAGGTTACAGAGCCTCAGCAGCCTTGTAGGAGCGGCATGAGCCACGAAGCAAGCGATGGCGAAGGCAAAGGCAAAGGCAAAAGCACCCCTCCCAACCCTCCCCTTGCCTGCGGCAAAGGGAGGGCTAAAGCCGCGGTACCGTTCGGCATTGGTAGTGCCGAGCCATGCTCGGCAAGCGCCCTGCTCGCAATACCAACGACCAAAACACACGAAAAAAAAAACGGCGGCACCAACGTGCCGCCGCTTCTCATCAACCCAAACCAACCATCACAAGATATAGCGACTCAGATCCGGGTCCTTCACCAGCTCGCCCAGGTGCTTGTCCACATAGGCCGGGTCGATCGCAATGCTGTCGCCATCACGGTCCGGCGCCTCATAGCTCAAGGTATCCAGCAAACGCTCCAACACGGTGTGCAGACGACGCGCACCGATATTCTCCTGCCGCTCGTTGACCTGGAACGCGATCTCCGCCAGACGATCCACCGCCTCGGCAGTGAAATTGACCTTGACGCCTTCCGTCGCCAACAGGGCTTCGTACTGCTTGGTCAACGCCGCCTTCGGCTCGGTCAGGATGCGCACGAAATCATTCTTGCTCAGCGCACCCAGCTCCACGCGGATCGGGAAACGGCCCTGCAACTCGGGAATCAGATCGCTCGGCTTGGCCAGATGGAACGCGCCAGAAGCAATGAACAGGATGTGGTCGGTCTTCACCGTGCCGTACTTGGTCGACACATTGGAACCTTCCACCAGCGGCAGCAGATCACGCTGCACGCCTTCGCGAGACACATCGCCGCCGGACGAACCTGCGTCGCTGCGCTTGGCCACCTTGTCGATCTCGTCGATGAAGACAATGCCATGCTGCTCGCAGGCTTCAATTGCGGCCGTGCGGATATCGTCTTCGTTGACCAGCTTGCCGGCCTCCTCCTCGATCAGCAGCGGACGCGCGGCCTTGATGCTCAACGTACGCTTGTTCGACTTGGCACTGCCAAGATTGGCGAACATCGACTTCAGCTGCTGGCCCATTTCCTCCATGCCTGGCGGGGTCATGATGTCCATGCTGACGTTGGCGGCAACATCCAGTTCGATCTCGCGCTCGTCCAGCTCACCGGCGCGCAGCATGCGACGGAACTTGATGCGGGTTTCGTTATCGGCAGCCGACGGCTCATTGCGCGCCGCTTCCGGGTCGAAGCCAATGCCGACGCTGCGACGCGGCAGCAAGGCATCAAGAATGCGGTCTTCGGCCTTCTCTTCGGCCTGGGTGCGCACGCGCACCTTGGCCTGCTCGCGGTACAGCTTGACCGCGGTATCGGCCAGGTCACGGATGATCTGCTCCACGTCCTTGCCGACGTAGCCGACCTCGGTGAAACGGGTAGCTTCGACCTTGACGAACGGCGCATTGGCCAGCGTGGCCAGGCGACGCGCGATTTCGGTCTTGCCGACGCCGGTCGGGCCGATCATCAGGATGTTCTTCGGCATCACTTCATTGCGCAGCTCGACGGGCAGCTGCATACGACGCCAGCGGTTGCGCAGCGCGATGGCGACCGCGCGCTTGGCGTCGTGCTGGCCAACGATGTGGCGGTCCAGCTCCTGCACGATTTCGCGCGGCGTCATGGTGGCGGAGGAAACTTCGATCTTGTGGCTCATGGGGTACTCGCGGTTGATGGCCGAAGAGCTCAGAGCTCTTCCACCACGACGTTGGTGTTGGTGTAGATGCAGATGCCGCCGGCGATGTTGATCGCCTCGGTGGCCACGCCACGTGCATCCAGATCGGTGTGCTTGAGCAAAGCTCGCGCCGCGCTGAGCGCGTAGGAACCGCCGGAGCCAATGGCGATGATGCCGTCCTCCGGCTCGATCACATCGCCGGTGCCGCTGATGATCAGCGAGGTCTCGCTGTCGGCAACGGCCAACAGGGCTTCGAGCTTGCCGTAGCGGCGATCGGTGCGCCAATCCTTGGCCAGCTCCACCGCAGCGCGGGTCAGCTGGCCGTGCTTTTCAAGCTTGGCTTCAAACAGCTCGAACAGGGTGAAGGCATCCGCGGCTGCACCGGCAAAGCCCGCCAGCACCTGGCCATCGCGACCAAGCCGGCGCACCTTGCGCGCATTGCCCTTCATCACCGTATGGCCCAGGGTGACCTGACCATCGCCAGCAATCGCCACATGCTCGCCGCGACGCACGCAGCAGATGGTGGTGGCATGAAACACGTTCGGGTTCTGACTGGGGTCCATACGGCCTCCGGAATACTGTTCACCGGTAATGGGGCCGGTCAGCGTCGCGATCAAGCCTCCGCCCGCCAGCGACAGCCACCATTCAGAAAACCGACGCCTCATGTAGTGCCGAGCCATGCTCGGCAGAGGCCTTCCAAGCAATCCAACCGATCACCTCGCAGGAACGGCGCAAGCCGCGAAGCCGACACCACTGGAGCCGCAAGAGAGCCCGTGACCTGACAAATCGCGAGCTTCGCGGCTCACGCCGCTCCTACAACTTCTTCTCCAGCGCCGCCCTTCCCGGCCGCCCCGGCTCCGGCTCGATTCCCCACGCCAGATACCAATCCTCACCCTGCAGCTCCGCCGGGTGCTGCGTGCGCCCCGAGCCATTGCCGCAGGCCAGCGCATCAGTGGCGCAATAGCGGTCACAGCCCCAGCAGATCCGCTCGGGGTGTTTGGGGTTCAACGGAAAAGGTTTGGCCATCGCGACGCCCTCCACGCTTGGAGGACAACCATGCGCCGCGCACGCAACAGGTGCACTGACATGGATCAAGCCACCCTCCACCATGTAGTGCCAAGCCCTGCCCCGCAGGGCCTCCCCTCGCATGCAACACCTGCCAGGAGCGGCGCTGACCGCGAAGCCTGCGGTTGCCGGGATAGCAGGTACTCGGGCGACG
This sequence comes from Stenotrophomonas sp. STEN033, assembly GCF_056856655.1. Classification (NCBI taxonomy): domain Bacteria; kingdom Pseudomonadati; phylum Pseudomonadota; class Gammaproteobacteria; order Lysobacterales; family Lysobacteraceae; genus Stenotrophomonas; species Stenotrophomonas sp. STEN033. The sequence continues at coordinate 78,724 of NZ_JBXFWM010000005.1, read as the reverse complement.
CCACTGACGTCGGCTTGCGGCTTGCGCCGTTGCTGCGAACGCGCCGGCGCCTGTGGCCGCCGCTATGCTGCCGCCCAGCCGCCGCCCGCAGTCGGGTTGCTCAACGGCACCGTATCGCCCGGTGCAGAACGAACCACGGCAGCGATGGAAGCGGACAACCAACTGAACAGCTGATCGAACTGCTGGCCTTTCAAGGTCAACGGCGCGCGCACCGATACCTGTCGTAGTGCCTGCATGTCCGCTCCCTCCACGCCTACCGCGAAGAACTGGAAATCCTTGTTGGCCTCACCGTCCCTGATACCTTCAGCAGCCCGCTGGCAATCATCGCTGGGCGCTCCCGCACTGATCAGGAACAGCCACGGCCGGTAGTAGCTGAGCCCCCGGTCGTTGTAGGTCTCCTTGCGCTCACGGATCAGCGCCAATCCCTGCTCGATCGCCGCCCCCATGGGCGCATCCGCGGCGGTGAGCAGGAACGGGGGATAGAAGCTCTGCGCCGCCACGAAATCGGTCGCCGTGCGTACCGGGCCGTAGCTGACGATTCCAATGTCAACGCGCTTTGCCGTCTCCGGATCGGCATACAAGGCCTGCTTGAACTGCATGAGCGCGGCGTTGAGCCGATCAATGCGCTCACGCCCCATTGCCTCTGAGGTATCCAACAGCAACAACACGGCACAACGACTTTCCTGCGCACCCACAGAACCGCCAACAGCTTGCCCGGATCCATAGCCCATATCGGAATCTCCTTATTCGTCGGCCCAGTCTAGTCGCAAACCCCAGCCGGACAACACGCAGTGCCGGTCCATCCTGCACAGGAGGGTTCCAGCAACCATCCATCCCCTTGCAAGCCTGTCGCCAACTGCAACGCCATCACCCTATCCGTCAGCAAGGTACCTTCGCCGTTTCGCCGCGTGCAGTGCAGCGCGCAGGAGCAGGGGACCAAACGCTTGCCCGCCACCGCGCTCACACCCGGTCCGCGCGGCAGGAATAGCAACCATAACGGGCAAAATGCAGGTGCACATAAGCCACGCCCGGATCATCGAAGGCCTGCTGCAAACCGGCGCCGACATCGATACCTTCGCAGACCTCGGCAAACCGGATCCGATCATCGGCGTCGTAGGCACGCCAGGAAACAAGACGCCGCTGCACCTGGGTTGGCACCTCGTTGACGCGCAGTTTCGCGGGCCCGGCCCCACGCCGTACGAAAACGGGGCCGCTGGCACGATACGGCGAGTCCGCCGGTTGGTGCTGAAACGGAAGCAACAACAGCTCCTCGCCCACCTGCGCATCGGCCAGGCTCACCCGGCAGGGGAAGCCCGATGTCCCGGTCGCGATGACGCGCACAATCTGGCGTGCGCCAAGCGCCGCATCATCAAGCTCAAAAAGCCCAGCGAAAAGTTCAGGATCCAACCCGCGCAGCTGAAAGGACGCCATGGTGCATCTCGGTGATTGAAGGCCCGCAGCATCGCATCGCCTGCAATCCAGGGCTCGCCATCATCGGACCTGTCATCCGCCAATGCGTCCGCGCAGCGATGACTATTCCGCGCGCACCAGCGCGAACCAGCGATAGAGCAGGTAAATCACCACCGCCGCCGCGGGCAGCAGGCTGATCCACAACGGCAATTCGGCCGCGAAGAACATCGCCGCGAAGCAGGCAAAGCCGAGGATCGACAGCAGCAAGGCCCAGATATCGAACAGCACCACGTCTGCAGCATCCCTGCCAAGGGACTTCGTCGGTAGATTCCTGCCCGAACGCTGCCTGCGCAGCACCCATATATCCGTCACGAAATCCACAACGCCCTCTATCAACCCGCCAAGCAAGCCAGACATGGGGAACCTTGGTAGCCCTGATGAATACGCGGATAGTCACAGCGGACCCTGATGCCGTCAAGCGACGCGCTTGCCTGGCGCCAACCAACAACAGCTTCCCCGTGCATTCGCGTGAAGCCAAACTCACCACCGCCCAATCAAGACGCGCTGGCAGACCGCGGCCAGCGCTCCGGCAAAGCTCCCCAATGTCAGGTATCACCGGGCCTGCAGGGCATCAGCTCCTGGGCCAGGCCGATCAGGATTCCCTCCACACCACGGATGTAGCACAGCCGGTAGGTATCCTCGTAGTTGACTACTTGATCAACCACCGAAGCCCCAATCTTGCTGAGCCGGGCAAGGGTCTGGTCGATGTCCTCAACCGCGAACATGATGCGCAGATAGCCCAACGAGTTCACTGGTGCAGCACGGTGATCGGCAGCGATGGCCGGAGCGTGGAAACATGAGAGTTCAAGCCTGCCATGCCCGTCAGGCGTACGCATCATGGCGATCTCGACACGCTGGTCGCGCACACCGGTGACACGCCCAGCCCACTCACCCTCGATCGGCATGCGCCCTTCCAGGATCAGGCCGAGCTCTGTGAAGAACTCGATGGCGGCATCCAGGTTCTCGACCACGATGCCCACGTTGTCCATGCGCTTGACCGTCATGCGAACTCCTCGGCAGCAGAAACCAGCGTTGATCTACGACGCGTAGCAACCCGGCTGCGACGCAACGCGAGCCTACACCCTGGGCAAGGACGCCTGACAATTTCTGCATCGCCGCGTGGGAGCCCGGCAAGGCCAGCGGCTTCTCCTTGCAACGAGGCGGCAGCACCTATGAAGCGACGCGACAGGAGTAGGACTACGCTGACGGAACGTCGATCGCGAGCACGGCCGGCCGGTCGTATCGGCATCGCGCAGGACTGTTGAAAGAAACCCCTGCAGTCTTCAAACCTGACTCTGACCCCGGTTTTCTTTACCCTGTGCACGTTCTGTCGTGAGGCTTGCCGTGGATTCCTTCAACCTGATGCGTGCTTTCCGGCGGATTGTCGAGCGTGCCAGTCTGGCGCGTGCGGCCGAGGACCTTGGCATGTCGGCGGCAGGCTTGAGCAAGCAGCTGCGTGCGCTGGAAGCGCATCTGGGCGTGGTGCTGCTGCAGCGGACCACCCGCCGCATGAGCCTGACCGATACCGGCCAGGCCTATTACCTGGAGTGCTGCCGCCTGCTTGATGAGTTGGATGCGCTGGAACGCGGCATCGCCCAGCAGAGCGGCGAGGTCAGCGGACGGCTGCGGGTCAATGCACCGCTTTCGTTCGCGTTGAGCACGCTGTCACCGTTGCTGCCACGGTTCCTGGCCGAGTACCCGCAGCTGGCATTGGACCTGGTGATGGAAGACCGGGTGGTCGACGCCGTGGGCGAAGGCTTCGATGTCTCGCTGCGGATACGCGCCGAGTTGCACGACTCCAGCCTGGTTGCACGCCGCCTGGCCTCCTTGCAGCAGGTGCTTTGCGCTGCGCCCGCCTATCTTCAACAGCATCCAGCGCCGACCACGGTGGCGCAGCTGGGCGAGCACGCATTGCTGGCCTATAGCCTGTCCGATTCGCCCGGCAGCTGGCCGCTGCACGGCCCCGATGGGCAGGTGACGGTAACCCAGCCGACCCGCGTCAGCGCCAACAACAGCCTGCTGCTGCGCGAGCTGCTGGTGGCCGGCACCGGCATCGGCGCACTGCCTTCCTTCCTGGCCGCGCCCGCCCTGGCCAGCGGCCAGCTGCAGCAGGTGCTGCCGGATCATCACTACCCGCAGCGCATCGTCTACGCGGTCTACCCGACCCAACGCCACCTGCAGCCCAAGGTGCGCGCCTTCATCGACTTCCTGCACGACGCCCTGCCGCGCTGCGCCGGCCTGGATTGCTGACGCCCAGCGAATACTGAGCTGCCCGGCAGCCGCTGTTTCGCGCTGCGACGGCTACCTAAGCTGCGTTCTCCCGCTGAGCCGGGCCTGATGTCGGCGCGCTGCCCTTACCAGCAACGCGACCGACAGCCGACGCATTGCGCGCGGCGGTCCTGCTGCAAAACGGAGACCCGTGCACGCCACCGCGTGCCTGTTGCGACGCCATCGCGTCGTTCCCTGCACAGAGCTTTTCCGATGAACACTCGCTACCTCACCGCTGCACTCGGCCTGCTGCTGGCCGCCACCGTACCGCCCTCGGCGGCCCATCCGTCGACCACAGCCGTACCACTCCTCTCCGGCCAGCAGGTCGGCGTCAGCCCCTGGGGCCCGAACGACGAGATCGGCCGGCTCAACCTGATCACCGATGCATCACGGACGGCGATCCTGTCGCGGGTAAATGGCGGCAAGGTCTACGACCTGGCCACCGACTACTACGTCGGCATGCCGAGCTGGCAGGACGCAGGCGATCCGCATTACCAGTTCTGGATGACCCACACGCCGCAGGGCACGGTGATCGATGATCCGATGGGCGTGGGCGAAACGATGAACATCACCCGCAGCTACACCGGCACCGCGTTCTCGATGTACAGCCACACCGGCACGCATATCGACGCGCTCAACCACTTCGGCATCCACGGCAAGATCTGGAACGGCTTCGAGGCCAGCAAACACCTCGGTGATCGCGGCTGGAAGGTCACCGGCATCGAGAAGTTCCCACCGCTGGTCGCCCGCGGCATCCTGATCGACGTCGCCGGCGCCAAGGGCGTGGACATGCTGCCAGACAGCTACCGCGTCACCCGCCAGGACCTGCAGGATGCACTGCGCCGGCAGAAGGTCAGCCTGCAGCAAGGCGACATCGTGCTGATCCGCACCGGACGCATGCAGCTGTTCAACCAGCCCAAGGCCTACATGGCCAACCCGCCGGGCATGGGCCTGGATGCCGCACGCTTCCTGATCGAGGACGGCGGCGCGATGATCGTGGGCGCCGACAACCTCAGCTTCGAGACCTTTCCCTCGGAAGTGGCCGACGACTACGTCCCGCTGCACACCTACCTGCTGGCCCAGCAAGGCGCACCGATCATCGAGCTGATCGCGCTGGACGAACTGGCCCGCGACAAGGTCTACGAGTTCGCCTTCATCGGCGGCCCACTGAAGATCCGCGGCGGTGACGCAGCCCCGCTGCGCCCAATAGCGCTGCCAGTCCGATAACAGCCCCGCCGCATTTGTGGGAGCGGCGTGAGCCGCGAAGCAGGAAAGACACCAGCGCAACCAGCTGCCAAACACCCGACACAACCCGCTTCGCGCCTTACGCCGCACTCCTACAAATCGATCAACCTGCTGACAACACCCCACCCAGGCGCTAAGTTGCCGTCTGGAACAGGGGGTTCGCATGGGACACAGAACAAGACAATCTCCTATCGGTGCATTGGCAACCATGCCGTGGCCAGTAGGCATCCTCGCAGGGATCATCGGTTTCATCCTGGTGCGTTACGGCATCCAGTGGCTCCTGTCCCTTCAAGGCGGCATGCTGGCGCACGCCATTGCCCAACAATCCAGTCCTGTCTTCGCGCCGTTGGCATGGATGCTGCTCGCCATCTGCTGGATCGCCGCTCTGGCCTCCTACCTCAATGCCCGCAAACGCCGCCGCTTCCTGGACACGCGCACCACGCTCGAAAGCCTAGCGGCCGGCGGCTGGCGCCAGTTCGAGCAACTCGTAGGCGAAGCATTCCGCCGCCAGGGCTATGCGGTGGAAGAAACCGGGCTGGGCGGCCCCGATGGCGGCATCGACCTCATCCTGCGCAAGGACGGCCGGCGCACGCTGGTTCAATGCAAACAGTGGAAGCGCCAACAGGTGGGCGTAAGCGTGGCGCGCGAGATGGCGGGACTTCTTGCCCACCATCAGGCGCAGGCCGTCAAGATTGTCTGTATCGGCACGTTCACTCCGGATGCGGAGGCCTTCGCGCGCGAGAAGCCCATCGAACTGATCGGCGGCGAACAACTGCTGGCAATGATCAAATCGTTGAAGACAATGGAAGATGCACCCGTGCCAATCAATCAGCACACGGAACCAACGCTGCAGACATCAGTGCACCCAGCGCCCGATGCCGCGCCATGCCCTCGTTGCGGAGGTGCATTGGTGCAGCGGGTCAATAGAAGCACGGGGCAGCGCTTCCTTGGCTGCAGCAATTTCCCGAAATGCCGGGGCACGGGAGCTGCAATCACCTGATCCCACCTTGAAGCGCGATTCTCGCTGGTGACGTTGTTTTCAAAGTAGCAGTTCAAATCCGATGGTCACTTGGCACCGGCCTGCTCAGATCGAGCTTGAATCGATATCGCCGGTAGCTTCGAAGCTTGCGCTTTCTTCATTCCAGAGGAAGTGCACCTCAAGCCCGAGGTAATCGAGATCTATTTGCTGCTGCGCGGAGGGATGTTCCAGGCAGCGCACAAACAGGCTTAGCCGGTGCGCTTCCTCCTTCTGGAAAGAATCAGTTCTCAGAACGTCATAACGCAGCTCGGAAACGAAGTAATCACCGGTCATTCTTCCCTTGTCGGGGAACAGCAAGTCATCCGCCACCTCATCAACGTAGCGCTGGACCAGCACATGGGCAGCGGCATGGATCTCGGCCATCTGAGACTCGGCGGCCTGATGGAACCGCGCGCCAAACTCCGCATCGACATCCATTGCAAACGGACGTGCCCAGCCGGGCACATCGATTCTTTTCATGAGGCGTCTGGTCATGGGGATACCGAGCGATCAAACGAAGGAAAGCCAAGTCCTGCATCATACGTCCCACGCCTGTTCCACAGCGGCGGCAGTCGGCCGCAACCGTGTACAGTGACGGCGTGCCACGGATGCATTTCGACAAAGGATCTCGACATGAAGTCACTCCTTCCACTTCTGCTGCTGGCGTCAAGCGTATTCGCGAGTGAAGCAGCGTCAGTCGATGAGAACACCAACTGCAGCTGGCCTCTGAACATGCCCTCTGCGAGCCTGCTGCTGGTAGGCGAAGTCCATGGCACCGACGAGGCACCAGCACTGATTGGTGACCTGGCCTGCGCCAGCACAACGTCTGGAAATCCAGTGGCAGTCGCGCTGGAGATTCCAATCGATGAGCAGACAAGCCTCGACAACTTCCTGGCAAGCAAAGGCTCAGATGCAGATCAGGCAGCACTTCTAGCCAGCCGATTCTGGACACGCCAGCCCCAAGATGGGCGATCCAGCGCGGCCATGCTGAAGCTGCTGCACCGGCTGCGATCACTACGTGTGGAAGGCGCACGAATCAGCGTGCTGGCCGTCGACAATGGCATGCCGGGATCGAGGGACGCCGGCATGGCCACGCGCATCAGGGCAGCACACAACGCCGTACCAGCAGTGATTGCGCTGCTGGGGAACGTCCATGCCAGTCGCGAGAAAGGCAGACAGTCGGCCCCCGACCATGAGCCAGCCGGATACCTGCTGTCCGACCTGGACCCACACAGCCTCTATGTGCGCGGGCCGGCCGGCACCGCCTGGGTCTGTGTGCCGGAATGCGGTGTCACCTCAATCCCGGACAATCGGCACGTTGGCGACAGGCGGGGCTACCTGCCGGCAGCTGGATCGATACCCGGCTATGACGGCCTCTATGCGCCAACGACCAGCACGGCGTCACCTCCAGCTATCGACTGAAGGCGCCGTATTGGCTCGTGCGCGGTCGATTCACTTGCAGAAGGGAGCTGTGGTGCCATCTGCATAGCGCAGAAGCCCCCCCCAGCTGAAGCCAATGAACACTGGCGTGCCCTCCTTGCGTGACATAACGATGGCGCCGGGGTGATAAAGATGTTTGAGGCCATCGCGCGAAAAGTGCTTGACCATGCTGGGGATTTGGCCAGCCTCAAGCATCTGAGGCAGTTCTGTATGGAACGCGGCAAGAAGAGGCATCCCGTGAACCGATACGTAAGCTCCGACGAGAATTTTGCCTTGAGGTGTACCCATGAATATAGGTGTAAAAGATGTCCCGCCGGACGGGTGGCGAGCAGGGTCAATGCCGTCAACACTATAGAGGCCAACCCTATTTGGTGCTTCCTCAAGCCCAAAGATGACCCGGACAATGCTTGGTGAGGGTTGCCATTTGACGGGCGCGGCCCAGCCCGCGACAGCCGTGTTTATCACGGTTTTTAGCAGCCACCTTTCAAGTAACTCGCCCTCGATGATTACTGAGCCCTGAAAGCTCTTGTCATTGGCTTGAGCTTGGAACCGAGCAATCTGGCCAATTGTTTCATCCAAGGGGCTTAGTAGAGAGTTGTGATGCCTGCACAGAATGTTGGCCTTCTCTGCGCCGCGAGTAGGCGCTCCCTCTCTAATGCGATGAACACCCTCAATTATGACAGGGCAGGTGCAGCCAGCCTTGAAGATCGCATTGCTAAATACATGTTCGCCGGACATTCCATCGCAGCCGCCCAGCGAACGTGCCCAGCACTTTGACGTAGCTTCTTGGTTGACCAACGTGGACTCCTATTTACCACTTAACTAGCTAGTAGCCGGAACCACGGATCCGGCTATAAGACTTATCCGCAGCGCATCGTATAGCAGGTTATCCCCCTGATGCAGCTTGATCTTAGGGCGACTGGATCCGGCCAACAAGCCAGCGTATCACCAGACCTAACGGAGGGCGCAGCGATCACCGCTAGATTGCTCCGCTAGAAGTGCAGATGTCCGCTTTAGGTCGTATGGCACCCTGAGGCCATGAGCCGACCTCCGCTACTACGAAAGCGTGGTCGGCGCAGGTGCAGAGACTTGCACTGCAAAGGTCCGAAAATGAGCAAATCCACTTGCTGAGTAACTCAACTGGCAGGAGATTACCGAAACATTGCTATTGGCCGCTCATTTGCTCAATGCGAACCACAACAAGTACCTGATCGGGTTTCGCCGGTGTGGAGAAGGGCACCTCCTCCCCTTCAGCCGCGCCAATCAACGCCTGCCCCAAAGGGCTGGCCTCGGACACAATTCCGTTGTTGGGATCAAAGCGATCTTTAGATATCAACACATTGATTTCCCTGTCATGCAAGAGGTCGGAAAGATTGCGGTAAACCACGCGATCGCCCACACGCACTTCGACATGAGAAGACTCCGTGACGAGTTGCGCCAACGTTGCGCTGGCCTGTCTAAGTTCTGCTTGGGTTGGCTCTGGCAAATCCTCTTCCGCATTCAACACCTGCGCCTCGATGGGTAGCGCCTGTGAGGGAGCAATTTCCTGCTTCTTTAGTTCTTCGAGAAAATTGGTGAGGCGTGAAAGTTCCCGACGAGGATTGCGGAACCATTCGGTTGACCAAATGCGCCAAATCTTCCCTCGCCATCCCATACTTTCCAGAATTTCCTGTCGGATTCGGTCGCGGTCGCGCACGGTTATGCCCGAATGGTAGGTAGCGCCATCGCATTCGATGGCGGCCAAGAACAGGTGTGGGTATTGAGGATGACGCACGCCGATGTCGATGCGGAAATTAGCAACCCCCACTTGCGGCACACAGTCATAACCCAGGTCACGCAAGGCTTTAATAACGGCCACCTCAAACTCGGACTCAGGCTGTCCACCCGTGGCCTCTCCCGGATCGTGATTGATCCTGCCTGTTTCTGCGTACAGAAGGTAGTCGCGCAATGCGCTTGTGCCCCGCGGGGTACCTGGGCCCACCACGATGTCGGTGTGTTTCATGGACGTCACAAGGAGAACCGAGGCTCTTGCGCGAGTGAACAGCACATTCAGTCGTCGCCAACCACCATTCTGGCTAATCGGGCCAAAATTCTGGTGGACTCGGGTTGAATCTGGTGGCGGCCCATAAGTTGTAGAAATGATGATAGTGTCGCGCTCATCGCCTTGCACGTTCTCAAGGTTTTTGACGAAGATGTCCTGCCCCTCGCCATTCCACTTGTTGCGGTAGTCCTCCGCCCCTGGCGTTGACCTCAATCGCTCTTCCATCAACTCCGCGATCAAGTCACGCTGGCGAATGTTCAGGGCGACGATACCAATCGACAAATCTGGGGTATGGAGAATGTGATCTACCACCGCGTCCACGACCGCGGCGGCTTCTCTTAGGTTGGTTTGGCTTTCGTACACAGCAGCCTTGACGTAGTGCGCCCGAACACCGAGCCCGCGTGAACGCGGAAATGGCGAGGGGAAGACAATCAACTTTCCGTCATAGAAGTGCTTGTTCGAGAACGCAATCAGGCTCTCGTGACGGGAGCGATAATGCCACCGCAGCGAACGGATGGGCCGAAAGTGGCTGCTTGCCAAGTCTAGGATGGACTCGGCCTCTTCCGCCACCGAGGTCTCCTGGGAGTCGCCATCGGTCGACATCCGGGAGAAGAAGGAAGTCGGGGGCAACTGTTTGGGGTCGCCAACCACCACCAATTGTTTCCCTCGCACGATGGCACCAATGGCTTGTTCCGGCCGCATCTGGGACGCCTCGTCCATGATGACCACATCGAACATTTCAGGGGATGCCATCAAGTACTGCGCCACGGCTTGCGGCCCCATCATGAAACAAGGCTTCAACTGCCGAATGGACTTTCCCGACCTGTTCAGCATGTCCCGCAGCGCGATGCGTGGCCGAGACTGCGGCAACAGATGCTGGATTAAATTCATTTCGGTCTTGTCGGCCACCCGGGTTCCGTTGCGCCCCGGCTCTGTCCGCGCCATGCGCCTACTCTGATGGCTAATTTGCTTTCCGCGCAGCGAAACCAGATCGCGATCTATATCTGAAAACTCCTGGCGCGTGTTGGTGTGAATGGGGCCACTGAAATTCTGTAAGGCCGGGATCCGACGAAACAAGGATTCGGCGATAGACGCATAAAAGCGGTACGAAAAGGCATCGGCCAGCAGACTCGGCGGCAGCTCATTGCCTTCCATTGCCAACACGAAAGCGTCCAAACCTGCGGCGACACAATCGGCGCGATGGTGGACATACAACGACCACGGAATGAGTTCGTCGATTTGATCGAGCGCTGCTTGCAAGCGCCTACACGCATTTTCTGTACTGGTGGACTCGTCCGAACCTCGCATCCAGTACTCGATGTGCAGTTCGCCATGCTGCTCCAGTTGAAGCAGCGCCTCCTTCAACTGACCATAACGGTCATCGAATGAGGCAATGTTCTGTCGCATGTCATCGAGCGCAGATTGCGCCGAGATCGTCCATAGCGGCCGCTTGGCCTGGATAGGCAATGAGGAGTCCCACACGGCCTGGCCAAACCGGACGGCGGCCATGATGGCCGGCAAGCCTTCTCGGAACCGGCCTGCCCGGTCACCCAACACTTCCCGCAACTCCGCCGAACCCGAAATCGCGTGGGACTTGGCAAACAACTCCTTCGTCTGCCGAACCAAGGAGTAGCCCTGCTCCAAGGTCGCATCGGCATAAACCGCGCCCGCGAAATCGTTGGCGACTTGGCGCAGATGGGTCAGCAAGTTCGCCGCGGTGGTCAGCCGTAGGTTCCAATTGTGTGAACCACCCCACTCCGTCAGTTGGGGGCACGACTGCGTGATCCACACATCCAACTCATGAAGGGCATTCAAAGCCATGGTGGCATCCGGCATTCTGGACAAATGCCCCAGCACCTCTGTTCGCTCAATGGACAGCGGATCAAATGTCGTTCCGGCCACATTTGCCAGCTCCAAACGGGCGTAGGCCTCCTTCAACCACGTAGCGACCTTGGCCGCGTCCAACAGGGGGAAATCCACTGACATCGGGGAAACCCCGGCGACGCGTGTCAGCAACGGCGAGTTCGTCCAGGCCGCCCACCCTTTGCGAAGTTCGGACAGCTCCTCCAGTTCCGCCAATCGCTGCGACGCTGGCATCTTGGTCTTGGCTCGCAGCAAAGACCGATGGGCCTTGACTGCGGTGCGCCATGGCTTCTGGAAAACGCGATACCACGCATCCCCCTCTCGCAGAACCAAAATCCACGATCGCAAGTCCGCGTCACTGGGAGCCTGATCCAGGTAGAGCCGGCTTGCCAAGTTGACTTCCGTGGATTGAAGGCGGACGCGATCCACATTGCCTTTATTCAGTACCTCCATCGCGTGGGGCTTGGACAGTTCCGCAGAACGCATGTCCAAATGATCCAGCGGGGCGGCGGCACACACCCCCATGATAGCTTTGAGTTTGTCATCGCCCTCCGTCGAATCCTGCGCAAGACCCGCCCCTTCCAAAATAGCGTTAAGGGTTCTACGCGCTGGCACCGCCGCTTTCAGCAATTCGTCCAATTGCAGGATGGCGCTATCCAGTTCGCCAACACGAAAGCCGGCTACTCCGTTCTGCTGAACGAACCGCAATGAAACGTCGGAATGATTGGTCTGCTGGGCCTTGTCGTAATCCACCTTGCCGGTGGTGACCGCTTCCAACTCAAAGATCGACTGAAGAATCCCGTTGTGTCGGTTGAGGACTTGAAGTGCGTTCTCCTGGCTTGCGCGGTTCTTTCCGAAGATAGCCGGAAGAATATCGATAGCCGCATCGATCAGGAGAAGACCATCCAGTTCTTCCAGGACTGCGGCGATCTTGTCCGTGCTAGCTTCGCCGGCTTCACTGTGAACGCGCAGGCCATGAGCATCCACCAACTCCAGACTGATTTTCCTGGCCTGGATGGCAGAATCCAAGGCACTCCTCAAAATCCGCTCAACCGCCAAGTCGTCCCCCGGCGCAAGACTGTCCGGGTAGAAGCCCCAGAATGGGCTACTTTTGTCGTATCGTCCAATGTCCTTATACGTTTGCGACAAGGAGGTGACGCGATTCAAACTTGCTTCGAGCGCCGCCACCCCGACTTGGGGCGCGGAAGGAACAACCATGCCCGCCAGTGTTTCGGTGTGTTCGCCCAACTTGACTCGGTGTCGTTCGGCGCGCCAAAAAATTTGGTGAACGGTTAACCCCAACTGGTTGCCAGTTTTTGTGTTCAGCAACTTGGCGTGTTCATCCAGTTTCTGCTTGCGCTCGGTCAGCCCGGCAATGAGCGCATCCAATCCCGGCGGGATGGACGTGCGCATGTCTATTCTGGAATCAAGCGACTCTAATACTTGGCGCTTGTTCGTCTTATTAGAGTGAAGTTCCAGCAAGAATGGATCAAGCCCTGCGGCTTGAAGGCGGCGTTGAACCACCTGTAATGCGGTCAATTTTTCCGCGATGAACAGCACCGATTTCCCCGCATGGAGGCAGGCCGCGATGATGTTGGTAATCGTTTGGGACTTACCCGTTCCGGGAGGCCCTTCAATCACAAGGGACTTTCCTTCCATCACATCAACAATCGCACTGTGCTGCGAACTGTCCGCGTCATAGATCAGCGGAAGATCCGCGCTCGGATGGCGATCCAAATCGTACTCGGCCGCATACCCCACGTCGGAACTATCGTCCCCACCCCGGAAGATGCGCTTGATGACCGGGTGATTCAACAACATGGAATCACCGTTCTCATTCGACCAATTGTCGGGATCAAGGTCACGGATCAAGAGCATGTTTCCAAACGACAACAGCGCCAATGTCATGCTCCGCCGCACCTTCCAGCCCGGGCGGTTCCTTATGAGCTGTTCGATTTCTCGATAGTACGTCTCTACGCCATCTTCCTCGTCCGGAAAATCAGGCAACGTGAACGTATGATCCCTTTTGAGTTTTTCCCGAAGAGATAGGTTCTCCTGAATTTCTTCGCCCGTGTAATTGAATTTGAAGACGATGGTGTTCGCAGTTTGAACGGAACCGAGTTCGACGGGCACGCAGACTAGTGGTGCGGACAGCACCTTGTCAGAACTAGGATTTTCCGTGAAATCCAAACAACCTAGCACCAGAAACAACATGTTTGCGCCAGTTTCCTCCAACGCCAGCCTAGCTTCACGATCGATCTTGCGGAAATGTTTGGCGAGGTCTTCGTTGTAATATTGGACACGCGCAATACCCGCCGCATCCCAATCTTCCGGAAGTTCTTCCAGTTGGATGTTCAATCCCAAGCGAACGGCGTGTTCTTTTGCCTCGGGCTTGACCATCCGCTCGTGTTTGACCACCCATTCGTCCCGGCTCGGGTCGGGTACCGGCACTATTTGAATGGATGCGGAGGGTTGCCCCACTAGTTGGCGAAAGGTTGCATCCAATTGACCAGGAACCAGCGGCAAGGTCTTGCCGGCCGTGATCTTGAAGTTGAGCAGGCGATTGCGGGCTGTCAGATCGAGTAGGCGATGTTGCAGACGACGTAGAACCTCCGGAATAGGAAGGCTACCATCAAATACATCGTTCAGTTCTGCATCCATGAAACTCACGCCCCCAGTTTATCGCCGCGGTTTGACAGCAGCACTGATCCAGCATCCAGGGGAACACAAACTATGAAGGTGGGTTCTTCTTCCACCCTAATGAACATCCCCGCTAGAAGCCCCGGGTAGCAGGATAGCGTGGACACGGTCCAGTCGACTACTGTCCCGGTTGAGATTCGTAGACGCCTACGGACCGCTTTAGGTCGCAAATCGCCACCCAAACCACCAAACTCAACTCTTACGCTTCGCCCTAGGATGCGCAGCATCATAAACCTTGGCCAGATGCTGGAAATCCAGATGCGTATATATCTGCGTTGTCGCAATATCCGCATGCCCCAACAGCTCCTGCACGCCACGCAAATCGCCTGAGGATTCCAGAATATGGCTGGCGAAACTGTGCCGCAGCATATGCGGGTGCACGTTCTTGAACAGCCCCTGGCGTTGCGCCAGTTGCTTGATGCGGATCTGCACCGCGCGTTGGCTGATGGGTCCGCCGCTGCGACCCGGAAATACCGGTTTCTCGCCGGTGCCGCCGCTTTCCTTGCGCCACTCCTGCAAAGCATTCATTGCATGCGAGCCGACTGGCACGGTGCGTTCGCGGTTGCCTTTGCCGTGCACCAGCACGATGCCGGGGGCGGTATCGAGGTCGCGCCAGCGCATGGCGCAGAGTTCGCTCAGGCGCAGGCCTGAGGAATAGAACAGTTCCAACAGCGCGCGATCGCGCAGGCCTAGTGGTGCGTCGGTGGGCAGTTCGACCAGTTGCACGGCTTCGTCGGCGTCCAGCACCTGCGGCAGTTTGCGCGGTGCCTTGGGCGCGCGCAGGCCGGCGGCTGGGCTGTTGTCGATGACATTGTTCTTCAGCAGCCAGGCGTAGAAGCTGCGGCAGGCCGATAGGCGGCGCTGCAGGCTTTTTGCCGACAGGCCGCGGCGGTGCTCGCTGGCGACGAACTCGCGCAGTTGGTCACCTTGCAGGGTTTGCGGATCAGCGACGTCGTGCGCTTCGCACCATTGCGTGAGCGCGGCGAGGTCGCGCTGGTAGGCGTCCAGCGTGTGCGCCGACATTCGGCGCTCGACCTGCAGATAGGACAGGAATGCCTGGACGGCGCTCATCGCCGCATCACTCCACTCAGGCGCTGCGGAAGCGCTGCAGGCCCGTCACCAGCGATTCGCCCATCATGCGCAGGAACAGCGTGCCCATGCCGGGATAGAAGCGGTTGGGGTCGTAGCTGCCTATCGCAATCAGGCCGACGCCCGGCAGCGGCAACAATGCGGTGGAAGACACTTCGTTTACGCGCTCGCCATACAGCACGACGTTCTTTTCCTGCTGCAGGCGGCCGCAGATGGGTTCGCCGTCCTGCAGGCAGTCGTGGAACGGCGCCAGCCTGGCGTCGTCCTTCGCGATGACCTGCAGCCACGGTGCTTCGGCCAGTTCCGGCACGTCGTCGAAGGAGACGATGCGCACCAGGTCGCCGGCGAAATCTTCTTCCAGCGAGGCGGCCATCGCGCGCAGGGTGTCGGCGGCGCTGGTCTGGCGCATCAGCGCCAGGGTCAGCTGGTGGGTACGCACGGCCAGGCGCTCGTTGATCTGCGCGTTGGCGCCGAGGTCGGCCAAGCGCCGCGACAGCTCGCGGTTCTTGTCGCGCAGCACTTCCAGCTGGTAGCTGGCGAGCGATGCAGTGGGGCCGTCATCGCGCGGCACCACCATGGTCAGTGCAAGATCGGGGAACTGCTTGAGGAAGGTCGGATGACGCCGCAGCCAGGCTGCGACTTCATGGGCACCGATTTTCTCGACTGTGTCGTTCATCCCATCCACTCTCCGTCGAATACGAATGCTGCCGGGCCGGACATCACGATCTCGGCATCGTCTGCCGGCCATTGGATACGCAGGTCGCCACCGGGCAAGGAGATCAGCGCATCGCGCTGCAGGCGGCCGCGCTGCATCAGCACTACCGCCGCCGCGCAGGCACCGCTGCCGCAGGCCAGGGTCTCGCCGACGCCGCGCTCGTAGACGCGCAGGCGGGCGTGGCCGGCGTCCATTACCTGGGCGAAGCCGACATTCACCGACTCCGGGAACGAGGGGTTCTGCTGCAGCAAGGGCCCTACCCGTTCGACCGGTGCGGCGTCGACCGAGCCGACTTCCAGCACGGCGTGCGGGTTGCCCATCGATACGGCGCCAAAGCGCACGTTCTCGCCCTGCAGCGAGGTCATGTACTCCTCGCGCGCACGCGGGAAGCCGAGCAGCGGAATCTGTGCCGGCTCGAATTCGGGCTTGCCCATGGCCACGGCGTATTCGCCATTGGCCAAGCGCTGCACGGCATGGGTGCGGGTGGGACTGTCGATGATGAAATCGTCGCCCTGCGCCGCGCCGTCGCGTACCAGCCAGGCGGCCACGCAGCGCGCGCCGTTGCCGCATTGCTGCGAGGTGGAGCCGTCGGAGTTCCAGATGCGGTAGGACGCTACCGCGCCTTCGCTGCGCGGGGCCTCGATGGTCAGGATCTGGTCGCAGCCGACGCCACGATGGCGGTCGGCCAGCAGCGCTGCCTGCGCTGCATCCGGCGGCGCACTGCCATCACGCAGGTCCAACACCACGAAATCATTGCCGGCACCATGCATCTTGCTGAACTGCAGGCGCCCTGTTGCCGACTTACTCATTGACGCCATCACCACCGGTTGCATCGTCCAGCGCCTGATCTGCCTTCTTGTCGGCAGCCGGGTCAACCTTGTCGGTGGCCGGATCGGCAGCGGGCTGCTCGGCCGGGATGACTTCCTGTTCCTCGATCGGCACCGGCTTCTGCGGCATCACCAAGGGGCCTTTGTTGCCGCAGGCACTGAGACCCAGCAGCAGGAGGGCCGCCGGGATGAGAATCAGGAAACGGGACGTCGTGTTCATCCCCGGAGTATAGCCACTGGACCATGAAGTCCGAATGGCAGGCGCGTTCCGTTCAGCGTTCGCCGGGGGGCAAGGGGCGCAGCCACAGCCACAGGCAGACACAGGCCATGATGCTGATGGAGGTCCATTTCACCCAGGCCAGCGGCACGCACCACAGGGTGATCAGCGCACAGGCCAGCATGGTCAGGCTGGCCATCCACTTGCCCTTGCGGCTGACCGCGCCGTGCGCCTGCCAGTCGCGGATGGCCGGGCCGAAGCGCGGGTGATCCAGCAGCCAGCGGTGCAGCCGCTCGGAGCCATGCGAGGCCGCCCACGCCGAAATCAGCACGAAGACGGTGGTGGGCAGCCCCGGCACGAAGATGCCGACGATGCCCACGCCCAGGCTTACATAGGCCAGCAGCCACCACGCCCAGCGCAGGCGCGGTGGGCGCGTGCGTGGATCGGGAGGATCGCGTGGCGGTGGTGTATCAGGCATCGCTACGACCCGGCTGCATCAATCGGCCAGGCCCAGCTGCCACAGCACGAAGGCGAAGGACTCGGCCTGTTCCTTGTAACGCTGGAAGCGACCGGACTTGCCTCCGTGGCCGGCCTCCATGTTGGTGCGGAACACGATGGGCTGGCTGCCGGTGTTGACGTCACGCAGCTTGGCCACCCACTTGGCCGGCTCCCAGTACTGCACCTGCGAATCCCACAGGCCGGTGCCGACGAACAGCGACGGATAGGCCTGGGCGGTGACGTTGTCGTACGGCGAGTACTTGAGCATGTAGTCGTAGTACTTCTTCTGCTCCGGGTTGCCCCACTCGTCGTACTCGTTGGTGGTCAGCGGGATGCTGGCGTCGAGCATGGTGGTGACCACGTCGACGAACGGCACCTGCGCAACCATCACCCGGTAGTCGCCCGGGGCCTGGTTGGCCACCGCGCCCATCAGCAGGCCACCGGCGCTGCCGCCCGAGGCCGCGACGCGGTCCTTGGCGGCATAGCCCTGTGCGACCAGCGCGCGGGTCACGTCGACAAAGTCGTTGAAGGTGTTCTGCTTGTGCAGCAGCTTGCCGTTCTCGTACCAGCTGCGGCCCATTTCCTCGCCGCCGCGGATATGCGCGATGGCATAGACCACGCCGCGATCGAGCAGGCTGACCACGCTCTGGTTGAAGCCTGGGTCCATCGACATGCCGTAGCTGCCATAGGCGTACTGGTACAGGGCGGCGGTGCCGTCCTTCTTGAAGCCCTTCTTGTAGACCAGTGACACCGGAATGCGCGCGCCATCGCGGGCGGTCACCCAGACGCGTTCGGTTTCATACTTGCTCGGGTCATAGCCGATCACCGGCTGCTGCTTGAGCAGACGGCGCTCGCCGGTCTTGACGTTGAGTTCGTAGGTGGTGGCCGGGGTGGTCAGCGAGGTATAGGTGTAGCGCAGCCACTCGGTTTCCGGCTCGGCGTTGACCGACAGGCCCATCGAGTAGGCCGGTTCATCAGCCTTGACGAACTCGCTGCGGCCATCGGCGAACAGCAGGCGCACGCGCTCCAGCGCTTCGGCGCGCTCGGCGATGGCGGTGTAGCCGTCGAACAGCTCGAAGCCTTCGATCAGCACCTGCGGATCGTGTTTGACCCAATCCTTCCACTGCTTGCGGTCAGTGGCACCTTCCGGCGCGGTGACCAGCTTGAAATTGGTGGCGCCATCGGCATTGGTGCGGATCACCCACTGGCCGTTGTAATGGTCAGCGTCGTATTCCACGTCGCGCTCGCGCTTGGCCAGCACGGTGAACTCACCCGGGTTGGCGGCCGAGGTGTAACGCAGCTCGGAGGACACGGTGCTGTCCACGCCGATGGTGATGAAGCGGTCGTCTCGGGTGCGGCCGATGCCCATGTAGAAGCTGTCGTCCTTCTCCTCGTAGACCAGCACGTCGGCACTGGTCGGGGTGCCGAGCACGTGCTTCTTGACGCGCACGGTGAGCAGGGTTTCGGGATCATTCTCGACGTAGAACAGGGTGCGGTTGTCATCGGCCCAGATCACATTGGCCGAAACGCCTTCGATCACGTCACCCAGCAGCTTGCCGGTGCTCAGGTCCTTGAAGCGGATGGTGTACTGGCGGCGGCCGACGCCATCTTCGGCATAGGCCAGCAAGGTGTTGTCGCGGCTGATGTCCATGTCGCTGACGGCGTAATAGCCCTTGCCTTCGGCCAGCGTATTGAGATCCAGCAGCACCTCTTCCGGGGCCTGCATGTCACCCTTGCGGCGGGCGTGGATGGGGTAATCCTTGCCGGTCTCGTAGCGGGTGTAGTACCAGTAGCCGCGCTCGCGGTACGGCACGCTGGCATCGTCCTGCTTGATGCGGCCGACGATCTCTGCGTACAGCTTGTCCTCCAGCGGCTTGAGCGGCGCCATCAGGGCGTCGGTATAGGCGTTCTCGGCGTTGAGGTAAGCCAGCATCGCCGGCTCCTTGCGCTCATCGTCGCGCAGCCAGTAGTACACATCCTCGCGTTGCGCACCAAACGGGGCAGTCACCGTATGCGGGCGCTTCTCGACATCGGGCGGGGTGGGCTGGGACGCGGCGGCGGTATTGATCATCAGGCTTGCAACCAACAGGCAAAGAAGAGGTTTCATCGGGTTCGCTCCGGAACAGCGGTGGTGCATCCAGTGCAGCAGGCCACAGTGTGCCATGCCCGGCGCTTGCCCCGCTGCCATCAACGGCGCCTATCATGCAGCGATGAACACGCCCCACACCCCGCACGCCCCATACAGCCGCCGCAGTCAGGAGATCGCGCCCTTCCACGTCATGTCGCTGCTGGCCCGCGCCAACGCGCTGGAGCAGCAAGGCCACGACGTGATCCACCTGGAGATCGGCGAGCCCGATTTCACTACCGCCGAGCCCATCGTCCGCGCCGGCCAGGCCGCACTTGCGGCCGGCCATACGCGCTACACCGCGGCGCGCGGCCTGCCCGCCTTGCGCCAGGCCATCTCGGGCTTCTACGGCCAGCGCTACGGCCTGGACATCGACCCGGAGCGGATCCTGGTCACCCCGGGCGGCTCGGGCGCGCTGCTGCTGGCCTCCAGCCTGCTGGTGGACCCGGACAAACACTGGTTGCTGGCCGATCCCGGCTATCCCTGCAACCGGCATTTCCTGCGGCTGGTGGAAGGTGCGGCGCAGCTGGTGCCGGTGGGGCCTGAAAGTGGCTATCAACTGACCCCTGAATCGATTGCGGCCAATTGGAATGCTGGCAGTGTTGGAGCGCTGGTAGCTTCGCCAGCCAACCCGACTGGCACCACCCTGGATGCTGGGCAGTTGGCCGGCTTGTCTTCCGCACTGAAGGAGCGTGGCGGGCATCTGGTGGTGGATGAGATCTACCACGGGCTGACCTACGGCTTTGATGCGCCCAGCGTGCTGGAAGTGGATGACGAGGCGTTCGTGCTGAACAGCTTCTCCAAGTATTTCGGCATGACCGGCTGGCGCCTGGGCTGGCTGGTGGCGCCGCCGCGCGCGGTGCCCGAGCTGGAGAAGCTTGCGCAGAACCTGTACATCAGCGCGCCGTCGATGGCGCAGCATGCGGCGCTGGCGTGTTTCGAGCCGGAGACGATTGCAGTTTTCGAGCAGCGCCGCGAGCAGTTCCGGCAGCGGCGGGATTATCTGTTGCCGGCGTTGCGGGGGCTTGGGTTCCGGATTGATGTGGAGCCGCAAGGTGCGTTCTACCTGTACTGCGACGTGAGCGCGTTTACCGATGATGCGCAGGCGTTCTGTGCACACTTCCTGGAGACAGAGCATGTGGCGTTTACGCCTGGCCTGGATTTTGGCAACTACCGGGCCAACCAGCATGTGCGAATTGCCTATACGCAGGATGTCGGGCGCTTGCAGGAGGCGGTGGCGCGGATTGGGCGGGGGTTGGAGAGCTGGTTGGCTCGGAAAGTTGGCTGAGAGCTGAGGGCTAAAAGCTAGAAGAATAAAGGCACCCCTCCCCAACCCTCCCCTTCGCCTGCGGCGAAAGGGAGGGAGCAGAAGCAAGGCATCAAACAGCAAGCAGGAGTGCTTTGGCTTTGGCTTTGGCTTTGGCTTTGGCTTTGGCTTTGGCTTTGGCTTTGGCTTTGGCTTTGGCTTTGGCTTTGGCTTGGGCTTGGGCTTGGGCTTGGGCTTGGGCTTGGGCTTTCGCCATTCCCTTCTCCCGCTTGCGGGGGAAGGTGCCCGGAGGGCGGATGGGGGGACGCTTTTGAGCTTTTGAGCTTTTGAGCTTTTGAGCTTTTGAGCCTTGGAAGCAGCTGTCTCAATTCACCGTCCATACTCCGCTCTGCCCTCACCCCAACCCCTCTCCCGCAGGCGGGAGAGGGGCTTAAGCCGAAGCAAAAACAAACGCCACCTTTCGGTGGCGTTTGTTTTGCATCACTTCAAACCAGGCATCACTTCTTGCTCAGCTGTTCCCACAGGAAGCTGTACGCCAGTGCCGACATGTGCGCGGCCTGCGCATTGTTCGCCGCACCGCCATGACCGCCTTCGATGTTCTCGTAGTAGGTCACATCCTTGCCTGCATCGATCATCTTCGCCGCCATCTTGCGGGCGTGGCCCGGGTGCACGCGGTCATCGCGGGTGGACGTGGTGAACAGCACCGGCGGGTAGCTCTTGGCCGGGTCGAACAGGTGGTACGGGGAGAAGGTCTTGATGAAGTCCCAATCGGCCGT
The DNA here is from genome assembly GCF_056856655.1 of Stenotrophomonas sp. STEN033. Lineage (NCBI taxonomy): Bacteria > Pseudomonadati > Pseudomonadota > Gammaproteobacteria > Lysobacterales > Lysobacteraceae > Stenotrophomonas > Stenotrophomonas sp. STEN033. The sequence goes on along the minus strand of NZ_JBXFWM010000005.1, from coordinate 57,165 downwards.
ATCCGGGTTGCCGTACTCGGCCATCCACGAGGCGCCGGCCAGCAGGTGGCTGTAACGCTTCATGTCCAGCAGCGGAACCTGCACCACCACCGCACCGAACAGCTCCGGGTACTGGGTCAGCATATTGCCGGTCAGCAGGCCGCCGTTGCTGCCGCCCTGCACGCCCAGGTGCTTGGCCGAGGTGATCTTGCGGGTGACCAGATCCTGCGCCACCGCCGCCATGTCCTCATACGCCTTGTGACGGTTCTGCTTCAGCGCTGCCTGGTGCCAGCGCGGGCCATACTCGCCACCACCACGGATGTTGGCCACGACATACACGCCGCCCTTGTCCAGCCAGGCCCGGCCCATGCCGCCGGAATAGCTCGGCGTCAGCGAGATTTCAAAGCCACCGTAGCCGTACAGCAGGGTCGGGTTGGAACCGTCCAGCTTCATCGCCTTGTCGTGCACCACGAAGTACGGCACGCGGGTGCCGTCCTTGCTGGTGGCGAAGTGCTGCTCGATCACCTTGTCGCTGGCATCGAAGAACGCCGGCATGGTCTTGAGCACTTCCGGCTGCTTGCCGATTTCGGCCAGCGACAGCGTGGTCGGGGTCAGGTAGTCGGTGACGGTCATCCACACCGCATCGCTTTCGTCCGCATCCACCGCGCCGACACCAATGGTGCCGAATGCCGGGGCGCCGGTGAAATCACTGCTCACCCAGCCGTCCTTGCCATGGGTCAGCACTTTCAGGCGGTTCTTGACGTCGTCCAGCACGTTCAACACCACGTGCGACTTGGTCCAGGTGGTGCCGGCCAGCGAGGTGGTGTCGGTCGGCGCGAACAGCACGTCGAACTCGCGCTTGCCTGCCATGAAATCATCAAACTTCGTCGCCAGCAGCGAGCCGGCGGTGTAAGTCTTGCCACCCACGGTCCACGGCTCGCGCAGCTCCAGAGTCAGCCACTCGCGGCGGATACCCTTCTCGGCCGAATTCGGCGCGTCCACCTTGGTCAGCTTGCCGTCGGCGCCGATCAGGAACAGCTCATTGTTGTAGAAGGCAATCGTGCGGCTGACGAAGTTGCGCTCGAAGCCCGGCGTGTCATCGTGCATCGCCGAGATGTACATGTCCTCCGGCTTGCCTTCGTACACGGTGGTTGCGGCGCTGATCGGGGTGCCGCGCTGCCAGCGCTTGACCACGCGCGGGTAGCCGGAGGTGGTCATCGAGCCGTCACCGAAATCGGTATAGACGAAGACGTTGTCCTGGTCGATCCAGCCCAGGCCGCCCTTGGCCTCCGGACGGAAGAAACCGTCCTTGATCCAGTCCTTCTTCGAAACATCGAACTCGCGGGTCACATCAGCATCGGCGCCACCGCGCGACAGCGCGATCAGGCAGCGGTTGTATTCCGGGCGCAGGCAGTTGGCGCCGTGCCATACCCAGTTCTCACCCTCGGCCTTGTTCAGCGCGTCCAGGTCCAGCACGGTTTCCCACAACGGCTCGGCCTTGCGGTATTCGACCAGCGTGGTGCGGCGCCACACGCCGCGCTCATGCTGCTTGTCCTTCCAGAAGTTGTAGTAGTAGTCGCCGATCTTCTCCACGCCCGGGATCTTGGCGTCCGAATCCAGCACCTCACGGATGCCGGCCTCCATCGCCTTGAACTGCGGGGTCACGGCCAGGCGGCCTTCGGACTTGGCGTTCTGCTCCTTCACCCAGCCCAGCTGTTTGTCGCCGGTGACGTCTTCCAGCCAGGCGTACTTGTCCTGGGTGTCTTCAGCGGCCACGGCGGCACCGGCCAGGCTGGTGGAAAGCAGACCCGCCACGAGGCAGGCGGAGGTGAGTCGGGACATGTTGGCTCCATGCGGTCATAGGCCGCGAACGCTAGCACAGGCCCCGCCCCTGCCCCACGTGTCGAAGGTCAGGCCGCCTGCGGCAGACGGCGCCGGGCCGGGCGACGGCCACGGGTGGCTTGCGGCCCGCGCTTACGCGGCTTGGCGTGGCGATTCCGCCAAACTGCGGGTAGGCGAAAGCGGTACAAGGCCCACCAGGCACTCAGCGGCATACCCAACAGCCACAACGGCATCCAGCCGATCCACGCGCTGTGACCACGCGCCGCCGGCCAGACCAGGACCAGCGCCAGCCCCGCCAGGGCCGCCTGTCTGACGCACCGCAACACCCGAGGATCGGGCGCTTCGGGCGTGCTACGACGGGATGACGATGCGAGCGGCTTGGTCATGACGTTCTCCGGCAACATGGCTGTGTTGGAATGCATCTTCGGCGGCCGCCATCTCACAGACTGCGACCTGCCATTGACGGGCGCATCACTGCCCGCCGAACATGCAGCCCTGACCTTCATAGGTGCCCTACCCGTAATGCGACCGATTCCCGTCTTCCTGTCCGTTTTGTTGTTGAGTCTGGCCCTGCCGCTGAGCCCGGCATACGCCCAGGAGACTGCCCCGACGGCGACGGTGGAGGGGATTGCGGAGGGGCCGATTGACCTGCAGCGCTTCATGGGCCGCTGGTATGTGATTGGCCGGGTGCCCAATTTCATCGAGCGCGGCCATGTGGCCAGCGTCAACACCTATACCTTGCGCGACGACAACAAGGTTTCGATCCAGTACCAGTTCCGTGACGGGTTTGCCGAGCCTGCAGAAGAGATCGAGATCCGCGCCAAGGTTGACGAAGACAGTGGCAACCGCCGCTGGCGCACCTGGTTCTACCGGGTAGTGCCCACCCATACCCGCATCCTGGAAGTGGCGCCGGATTACTCCTGGGCGCTGATTGGCTACCCGGGCCGCGAAATGGCCTGGATCTTCGCCCGCGAACCGGACATGGACAACGCTACCTACCGCCAGCTGGCCCTCCGCCTGCGCGACAAGTACGACGTCAACACCGACAAGCTCAAGCGCGTACCGCAGCACCCGCAACAGGTGGATAAGCTTGGCTTTGAAGTGCCGAACAAGAAGTAACAGGCAGGACGGTAGCGCCGAGCCATGCTCGGCAGGGCTTTGCCGGTAACGCCCCCCGCCGAGCATGGCTCGGCTCTACAGGTGCAGTTACAAGGCCCGGCCTGATCATGCTGTTGCAGGAGCGGTGTAAGCCGCGAAGCGCGTATTGCCGCGAACGGCGAAGAGCTTACCCCTCCCCAACCCTCCCCTCCGCCTTCGGCGCAAGGGAGGGGGCAAGAGCGTAGTGCCGAGCCATGCTCGGCAGAGGCTTTACCGGGAACGCCCCCAGCCGAGCATGGCTCGGCTCTACAGGACCAGCGAAAGCTCCCCCCTCCGCAACCCTCCCCTCCGCCTTCGGCGCAAGGGAGGGGGCAAGAGCGTAGTGCCGAGCCATGCTCGGCAGAGGCTTTACCGGGAACGCACCCAGCCGAGCATGGCTCGGCCCTATAGATGCGGCTTCAACCGCCTGGCTTGGCAGTCTCTATGACTACGCCCATCTGCTTGCCGGCTTCGGCCAGCCTCACCTTCTTGCCGTCACTGCGGGCGATCAGATAATCCGCCGCCACCCAGCCGCTTTTGCCCTCGGCACGCACGTTGCACCATTGCAGGTCGGCCAGGCAGCGCTGCACTTCCACCGTGGTGCCCACCGGCAATACCGCCAGGCGCTCGGCACGCTGGTCCGGCGCGCTGCGCAGGTTCAGGCCATTGCTGACCTGGGCGGCAGGCTCGTTGATCTGCGGCTGGAACCACAGCACCACGCCGATGATCGCCGCAGCCGCAGCGATACGCAGATACAGGCGGGGCTTGCCGTCGGTGGACTTGAACAACCTGTGCATGGCGAGTGCGGCGGGACCGGTGCGGCCAGATGAAGGACCTATGGTGACACGCCAACGTTGAACCCGCGCCGTTGCGGACGCATCGCGTTCAGGCAACGCTGACATCCAGCGCTGTAAGCGGTGCAGCGCCTTCGCCCCTGGCAATTTCCAACCTGTACACCCCGGCATTGGGCACATGCATCTCGGTCTGGAAGGCACGGAATGCCTGCATGTCCCCAGGCCTGTTCACCGTCCGCCCTTGCAGGCGCCAGGCCAGCAGGCCGATCCAGATACCATGGCCAACGAATACGCTGCCGTCTTCGAAGTCATGCAGGCGAGCCAGGAAGGCCTCAACCCGAGCCGCGAAACCATCGAAGCTGTCGGCAACATCGCCGTCACGATGGGCAGGATCGCCGCGCTGCCAGTAGTCATGCGCCAACACCGCGACCTCGGCGGACACCTTGCCTTCGACAGTGGCAAGCGCCAGATAGCTGAACTCATCCAGCTCGGCGATCTCCTGTGCTGCAAGCCCGTGGGCATCGGCGAAGTACGCCGCCGTCTGCCGGGCGCGCAGCATCTGCGAGCAGTACAGCCGCGCCGGCCGCAATGGCCAGCGCGTCAAAAGATCCTGCACCTGCTGGCGGCCCAAAGCGCTGAGCGGGATCTCCCGATCAGCCATGGCGAACGCACCCGCGTTGGCCATGCTCTGCCCATGCCGAACGAAGTAGAGCGTCCGCACTCGAGCCGGGTCGGACGCCGTCTGCATCAGGCCGTCATGCCGCTATGCCGCAGAAGGGCATCAATCTGCGGCTCACGGCCACGGAAAGCGCGGAAATTCTCAGCCGCGCTGCGACTGCCGCCGCGTGACAATACTTCCTCGCGGAAACGTGCACCGGTTTCGGCCAAGGCACCCGGAGCCTCCTCGAACGCAGCATAGGCGTCGGCGCTGAGTACTTCGGCCCACTTGTAGCTGTAGTAACCGGCCGCGTAGCCGCCAGCAAAGATGTGGCTGAACTGGTTGGCGAAGCGGTTCCAGGCCGGCGGGATGTTCACCGCCACCTCGCCGCGCACGCGCTCCAGCAGCTGCAGCACGCTTTCCTGTTCGGGCTGGTACTGGCTGTGCAGCAACATGTCGAACAGGCCGAACTCCAGCTGGCGCACGGTGAACATGCCGCTCTGGAAATTCTTCGCCGCCAGCATCTTGTCGAACAGCTCGCGCGGCAGCGGCGCGCCGGTGTCGACATGCGCGGTCATCGCTTCTACCTGCTCCCACTCCCAGCAGAAGTTCTCCATGAACTGGCTGGGCAGCTCCACTGCATCCCACTCCACGCCATTGATGCCGGCCACCGCCAGCTCACCGATGCGGGTCAGCAACTGGTGCAGGCCGTGGCCCATTTCATGGAAGACGGTGGTGACTTCGTCGTGGCTGAAGGTCGCCGGTTTGCCATCATTGCCGCGGCCGAAATTGCAGACCAGATAGACCAGCGGCGTCTGCACGCCAGCGGCAGTAACGCGACGGTTGCGGCAATCGTCCATCCAGGCGCCACCGCGCTTGCCTTCGCGCGCGTACAGGTCCATGTAGAACTGGCCGACCAGCGCGCCGTCGGCGTCCACCAGTCGATAGAAACGCACATCCTCGTGCCAGACCGGCGCGCTGTCCTGTTCCACCTTGAGGCCATACAGACGCTCGATCACGCCGAACAGGCCAGCCAGCACCTTGGGCTCGGTGAAGTACTGCTTCACTTCCTGCTCGGAGTAGCTGTAACGCGCCTGCTTGAGCTTCTCGGCCACATAGGCCAGATCCCAGGCCTGCAGTTCATCCATGCCCAACTGCTCGCGGGCAAAAGCCTCCAGCTCGGCGCGGTCGCGCTGCGCATAGGGCTTGGCGCGTGCGGCCAGATCACGCAGGAAGCCCAGCACCTGCGGCGCATCACTGGCCATCTTGGTGGCAATGGAATACTCGGCGTAGTTGTCGAAACCCAGCAATGCGGCCAGTTCGTTGCGCACGGCGAGAATGCGATCGATATTGCCGGTGTTGTCCAGCGCCGCATCACCGAACTCCGATGCGCGCATCGCATGCGCGCGATACAACTGCTCGCGCAGCGCGCGGTTGTCGGCATAGGTCTGCACCGGCAGATAGCACGGCATCTGCAGGGTCAGCTTGTAACCTTCGCGGCCATCTTTCTGCGCGGCAGCGCGGGCGCTGGCAACCACGTCATCGGGCAGGCCCAGCAGGTCGTCGGCTACATCCACGTAGAGCGCGAACGCATCGCCGGCATCGAGTACGTTCTGCGAGAACTTGGCCTGCAGGCCGGACAGTTCTTCCTGCAACTCGGCGAAACGCGCCTTGCCGGCGTCATCAAGCTCGGCACCGCCGAGGCGGAAGTCGCGCAATGCATTTTCCAGCGCCTTGCGCTGTGCTTCGTCGTAACTGGCCGCTGCTGGCGCCGCAGCCAGCAGCTTGTACTGCGCGTACAGCGCCGGGTTCTGCGCGACCGAGCTGCCGAAGCGGCTGATCTTCGGCAGATTCGCGTTGTAGACCTCGCGTAGCTCCGGCGTATTGACCACCGCCTGCAGGTGCGAGACCTGGCCCCAGGCGCGATACAAGCGCTCGGTAGCATCGTCCAGCGGCACCACGAAGTTCTCCCAGCTCACCGGCGCCACGGCTTCTGCGGCTTTCACCGCGGCCTCGGCTTCGGCCAGCAGCGTATCGACGGCCGGAGTGACGTGTTCAGCGCGGATCGCGTCGAAACGCGGCAGGCCGGAGAAATCGAGCAGGGGATTGGTGGTGTTCACAACATTCCTTCAAATAGTTCCGGCTATGCCGGCATCAAACCTGATATGGCGACGCTTCCAGCCAGGCACAAGGCAGGACCGGCATGCCCTGTCCAGCCACGGCCGAGGCCACCACCGCATCGGCGCCGTCCACGTCGATGCCCTGCTGGCGGTACCAGTCCGGGTTGTAATAGCTGTGCGCGTAGCGTTCGCCGGCATCGCAGAGGATGCTGACAATGGAACCGTCTCGGCCAGCCGCGCGCATCTGCTGGGCGGCGTACAGCACGCCGATGAAATTGGTGCCGGTGGAGCCGCCAACGCGCCGCCCCAGGGTGGCACTGACATGGCGCATCGCAGCCAGGCTCAGCGCATCACTCACCTTCACCATCGCATCGACGCAGGTAGGTATGAAACTGCGCTCCACGCGCGGACGGCCAATGCCTTCCACGCGCGAGCCGCCTTCGCAGGTCATGTCACGCCAGTCGCGACCTTCGAGCGCGGCGCAGTAGCCGTCGTAGAAGATCGACACCTCAGGGTCCGCGCACAGGATGCGGGTGTCGTGGCGGCGGTAGCTGACGTAACGGCCCAGGGTAGCTGCGGTGCCGCCGGTGCCGGGGCTGCAGACGATCCATTCCGGCACCGGATGCGGTTCTTCCGCCATCTGCTTGAAGATGGACTCGGCGATGTTGTTGTTGGCGCGCCAATCGGTGGCGCGTTCGGCGTAGGTGAACTGGTCCATGAAGTGGCCGCCGGTTTCCCGCGCCAGCCGTTCGGATTCGCAGTTCAGGTCACAGGCGCGCTGTACCAGATGGCAGCGGCCGCCGTGGAATTCGATGGCGGCGATCTTCTCCGGCGAGGTGCTGGCCGGGATCACCGCGATGAACGGCAGGCCCAGCAGGCGTGCGAAGTAAGCCTCGGATACCGCGGTGGAGCCGCTGGAGGCCTCGATCACCGGGCAACCCTCGCGCAACCAACCATTGGCCAGCGCGTACAGGAACAGCGAGCGGGCAAGCCGATGCTTGAGACTGCCTGTCGGGTGGCTGGATTCATCCTTCAGATAGACATCGATACCCGGGAAGCCCGGCAGGTCGATGGGAATCAGATGGGTATCGGCCGAACGGTTGTAGTCGGCTTCAATCTTGTGGATGGCCGCCGCCACCCAATCACGCTGGGACATGGATCGCCACTTCTTGGTGAATGCTGGAGTGGATTCTACTTGGTTGGGCAAAACCGGGGGCAGAGTCGGGTTTCGATGAAACCCGACTCTTACCCCGGTTTTTCTCAACCATTCAGCCCAGCCCCCACTCAGGAATGCTATGGTTCAGCCCTGCTTCCAACCTGAATCCCGTGCCGCGCATCCTGCTGCCCCTGCTGCTGTGCCTGACCCTGATCGCTGGTGCGATCGGTTCGGTGTGGTCTGCGACGGCGATGGCCATGCCGATGCATGCCATGACGATGGCTATGGAATCCGGTGACAGCGCGCACGACTGCTGCCACGAGCAGGAAGCAAACCTGCAGTGTGATGCCGGCGACGCCGACAAGGCACCCTCGCCCTGCGCCAGCGGTGATAGCTGCGACTGCAAACAGCATTGCAACATGCTGCCCAGCGTCGCGATGACGCGGCTCGCCCCGATGCGCCATGCATTGGCGTCGATGCCAGCACTGCCCTCTCGCGACGATGTGGCCCCGGGCCAGCTCAACCGCCCTCCCATCGCCTGATTCCCGCGCCTTCTGGCGTTTGCAGATACCTGTGCCAAGGCCATCGCCCTGGTGCACCCTTGATCTGTTCAGGACATGCAGCAGCGCATCGTGATGCGGCTGTGTGACCGGGAGTTCCACATGTCTTCTGATTTCCTTTCCGATTCGCGCTCGGTGCTGTCGCGGCGTCGCTTCGTGCAGGGCCTGGCCCTGGGCGGCGTGGTCGCCGGTGCCGGCATGGCACGCATCCCGCAGGCATTTGCCTCCGGCCGCGCCATGGCGGTGCCGCCGGTTGAGCTGCGCGGCACCGAGCTGAACCTTGCCATCGGCCGCTCGGCGGTCAATTTCACCGGCCGCACCCGCCCCGCCATCACCGTCAATGGATCGTTGCCTGCGCCAATCCTGCGACTGCGCGAGGGCGATACCGTCAACCTGCGTGTGGCCAACACGCTCACCGACGAAATCACCTCCATCCACTGGCACGGCATCCTGTTGCCGGCCAACATGGACGGCGTGCCGGGGCTGAGCTTCAACGGCATCGCGCCGGGCGAGGCCTACCAGTACCGGTTCCAGCTCAAGCAATCCGGCACCTACTGGTACCACAGCCATTCGCTGTTCCAGGAGCAGGCCGGCCTGTATGGCGCGCTGATCGTCGACCCGCTGGCACCGCCGCCGTATCACTTCGACCGCGAACACGTGGTCATGCTCTCGGACTGGACCGACATCGACCCCGATGCGCTGTTCCGGCGCATGAAGAAGATGCCGATGCACGACAACACCTACCAGCGCACGGTCGGTGATTTCATGCGCGACGCGCGCAAAGACGGCCTGCGCGAGACCCTGGCCGACCGTGGCATGTGGGGCCGGATGCGGATGACGCCTTCCGACCTGTCCGACATCAATGCCCACACCTACACCTACCTGATGAACGGCACCGCCCCGGCCGGCAACTGGACCGGCCTATTCCGCAGTGGTGAAAAGGTGTTGCTGCGCTTCATCAACGGCGCCTCGATGACCTACTTCGATGTGCGCATCCCGGGCCTGAAAATGACCGTGGTCGCCGCTGATGGTCAGTACATCCATCCGGTCAGCATCGACGAGTTCCGCATTGCCCCGGCCGAGACCTTCGACGTCATCGTCGAGCCGACCGGCCAGGATGCCTTCACCCTGTTTGCGCAGGACATGGGCCGCACCGGCTATGCCTGCGGCACCTTGGCAACACGCCAAGGCCTGCAGGCACCAATCCCGCAGATCGATCCGCGCCCGCTGCTGACCATGAGCGACATGGGCCACGACATGGGCAGCCATGGCGACCACGGCGCCGGCATGGAAGGGGGTTGCGGCGCCAACATGGGTGCCAAGGGCATGGAAGGTGGCTGCGGTGCGGCGATGGGCCACGGCGCCCATGGCGGCTCCGACAAGTCGCCCAAGCACAAGCCCAGCGAAGCCGGCAACCCGCTGATCGACATGCAGACTGCGGCCACCGAGCCCAAGCTCGACGACCCCGGCATCGGCCTGCGTGACAACGGCCGCAAGGTGCTGACCTATGGCGCAATGCGTTCGCTGTTCGAAGACCCGGATGGACGCGAGCCCGGTCGCGAGATCGAGCTGCACCTCACCGGCCACATGGAGAAGTTCGCCTGGAACTTCGACGGCATTCCGTTTGCCGGTGCCGAGCCGATCAGGTTGAACTACGGCGAGCGCATGCGCATCGTGCTCGTCAACGACACGATGATGCAGCACCCCATCCATCTGCACGGCGTGTGGAGTGACCTTGAGAACGCAGACGGCGAGTTCCAGTTGCGCAAGCACACCATCGACATGCCGCCAGGTACACGCCGCAGCTACCGCGTGCGTGCGGATGCGCTGGGCCGCTGGGCCTTCCACTGCCATCTGCTCTACCACATGGAAGCGGGCATGATGCGCGAAGTGAGGATCGACGCATGAAGACCTTCTCTCACTCGCTGTTGTTCATCGCCCTGGCTGCCAGCGGCAACGCCTTCGCGCAGGACCCGCATGCGGGCCACGCCGGGCACGCCACTGAAGCAAAGCCGGCAGTGGATCCACATGCCGGGCACAACACGCCCAAGGCCAAGGCTGCTGATCCGCATGCCGGTCATGCCATGCCCAAGGCGGAAGATCATTCCAGCCACGGCGCGGCTGATCCGCATGCCGGCCATGCCATGCCCAAGGCGGAAGACCACTCCGGCCACGGCGCGGCAGCTGACCCGCACGCAGGACATGCAATGCCCGCTGATCCGCATGCCGGTCACAACATGCGGGGCGGCAGTGCCAGCAACACGCCGCGCGAACCGATCCCGACGCCGACCAAGCAGGATTTCGACGATGCCTTCCCGGTATTGAAGCCGCACGCGATGGAGCATGCGCCGTCGTTCAACAGTCTGGTGGTGTTCGATCACCTGGAAGCCTGGGATAACGCCCACGGCAGCGGCCAGGCCTGGGGCATCGACTCCTGGTTCGGCAATGACATCAACCGCCTGTGGATCCGCAGCGAAGGCGAGCGCAGCGACAACGCACTCGGCGACTGGTCGGTGGATGCGTTGTACGGGCATTCGATCTCGCCGTGGTGGGACGTGGTGGCCGGTGCGCGGCATGACAACAGCCGCGAATCCCCGGATCTGACCCGCGCAGCCTTCGGCCTGCAGGGCATGTCGCCGTACAAGTTCGAAGTCTCGGCGATGGCTTACATCGGTGGACCGCGCAAGGCCGAGCTGGCCTTCGAGGTCGAATACGACGTGCTGCTGACCAATCGGCTGATCCTGCAGCCGGTGGTGGAAGCCAGCATCGTTGCCGATGACGATCCGCGCCGCGGTGTCGGCAAGGGCTTGAGCAGCGTGGAAGCAGGCCTGCGCCTGCGCTACGAGTTCACCCGCAAGTTCGCACCGTATGTGGGCTTTGTGCACGAACGCGCATTCGGCGATACCGCCGACCTGCACCGTGATGCCGGCGAAGGCGTGAGCGAATCGCGCTGGGTTGCCGGTGTGCGCTTCTGGTTCTGATTCGTAGTGATGGCGTCGCATGCCGACGCCATCACCACTCTCCCTACAAGGAATACATTCGATGAAGTTCTTTATCCAGGCCGCACTGGTCGGCGCGATCTCCCTTGCCTCCATTTCCATCGTGCAGGCCCAACATGCCGGCCATGAGCACCATGCACCGGCGGCCAAGCCTGCTGCGAAGGCACCACAGGCCGATGCAGCGGCAACCTTCAAGCGCTTCGATGCCAACAACGATGGTTTCATCCGCCGCGAGGAGCTGCCCAGCGGTCATCCGCTGCTGCCGCACTTCGGCATGAGCGATGGCAACCGTGACGGCAAGCTCGATGCCAAGGAATTCGAGCGCGGCCTGTCGATGCTGTGATGCCCTACTGCCGCACTGGCCTCCGGCCGGCGCGGCAAACTGTCCAAGGAATCTAGATCATGAAAATGCGTTCAAAGCCGATGTTCTCGTTGCTGGTGCTGGCGGCAGGGACCCTGTTGATCAGTGCCTGCAATGCGAGCCCATCTACTGCTACCACGGCGGCCGCTGCGGTTGCTGCGGCACCTGCGAAGGCGGTTGAAGCTGCGCCGGCTACCAAGGCGTTGCCGTTGGTGGTTGTGCACAAGGACCCGAATTGCGGCTGCTGTGGTGGCTGGGCCGAGCATATGCAGGCCGCGGGCTTCCCGGTGCAGCTCAATGACACCAGCGACATGATGGCGGTCAAACAACGCCTGGGAATCGGTGACGGCATGATGTCCTGCCACACCTCCGAGATTGACGGTTATGTGGTGGAAGGCCATGTACCGGTGGAAGACATCAAGAAGCTTTTGGCTGAGCGCCCACAGGCGCGCGGGCTGGTGTTGCCGGGCATGCCGGTCGGTACGCCGGGCATGGAATCGCCGGATGGTTATCGTCAGGCGTTTACGGTTGCATTGCTCGGCAATGATGGTTCGTTGAGCGAGTTCTCAAAGCACGAGTGATGCCACCGCAATAATGATCGGAGTAGAGCCCCTCTCCCGTTCACGGGAGAGGGGTTGGGGTGAGGGGACGCTTCTAGCCAGGCAACGTCAAAAGCCCCCCTCATCCGCCCTCCGGGCACCTTCTCCCGCACGCGGGAGAAGGGAGTGTCCAAAGCCGAAGCCAGAGCCAAAGCCAAAGCCAGGGCCAGGGCCAGAGCCGCAGCCGCAGCCGCAGCCGAAGCAACAGCAACAGCAACAGCAACAACAACAACAACAACAACAACAACAACTACAACTACAACTACAACTACAACGGCAACACCTGCAGACCTCAAACATCTGCAGCCACAACAGCCAAGCTCAAGTTCACTCAGATCTTGAAGTCGTCAAACGCAACCCGCTCATCCGCAACACCCAGCTTGCGCAACAGCTGCCTGGTCGCCGCCAACATCGCCGGCGGTCCACACAGATAGAACTCGCAACCCGCCAGATCCGGATGCTGCTTCAATAGGTCCTCATGGATCGCTTCATGCACACGACGCGCATCGGCTCCCTGCCCCGACCACACCGGATGCCAACTGAAGTTGGCATGCTCATGCGCCAGCTCCTGCATCTGTTCGACATAGGGGCAATCACGTTCGCCACGGGCGCCGTACCAGTAATGCATACGTTCGCCACCGCCTTCATCCAAACGCTGCTGGATAAGTGCACGTAGCGGCGCCATACCCGCACCAGCGCCAATGAAGATCTTCTCGCGCTCGCTGCCGCTGAGTGCGAAATCGCCAAACGGGCCGCTGTAGCGAACACGGTCACCCTCACGCAGCGTATAGGCATAGGTCGAGCCCTTGCCCGGCGGATGCTTGCGGTTCTCCTGCCAGCCAGGGCTGAAGCGCACCAGCAGCACCAGGCCGCCGTCCGCATTGGACACCGGTGTCGCCAGTGAATACGAGCGCCGAACCGTCGCCCTGTTCTGCAGGGTCGCAGGCAGGGACAGCGCCTTCCAATCCTCTTCATGCTCACCCGGATACCACACCGCAGTACGCGGCAGCTCGTACTCGGGCACGTGCAGCTGCAGATAGCAACCCGGCTGGAACTGCGCATCTGCGACCTGCTCCGGACGCAGATGGATCTCACGCAGGAAAGGGGTCACGGCGACCACCTTCTCAACGATGGCCCAGTGTTCGGTCCACAGGCTGGCGCCGCCAGCCACTTCAATCTCGACGTCCTCATCCACCTGCAGATTGCAGGCCAACCGGCAGCCGACCTTGCGCTTGGCGTCGGGCACGTGCGCGCGATCGGCCGCCGTTGCCTTGCCAGCACCGGAACGCACCCGCACTTCGCATAGGCCGCAGCTCTGGCCACCGCCGCAATTGGAGGGAAGATGGATGCCCTCGCGGGCCAGTGCCACGTAGACGCTGTCGCCGCTGGCCACCTCGACCGTGCGCAGATGCGCGCCGCCCGGTGCATAGACCATCAGCTGCCGACGCGAACGCCAGCGCCGCGGGATGAATTCCTGCAGATGGAAACTGGCAATCAGCAACCACACACCGGTCAACGCCAACCACAGGCCGCCTATGCCCATGCCCACTACCAGCGGATTGTTGAAGTTGACCCGACTGCTGTAATCCATGATGTGCAGCATCCAGAAGATGTCGAACAGCCGCCACGTCGCGTTGCGATGCTCCATCACCTGGCCACTATGCGCGGACACATAGATGCTCGTGTCCTGCGCGTCACTGAAGTCAACGCGCCATACCGGGTCCGGGTTGGCCCGGGTTTCCAGGGTCTTCTCAAGATACTGCGGCGCGGCGGCAACCCCATCACCGGCATAGGCCGCTTGTGCGACTTTCGCCGCGACCGCCGCATCGATGGCGATGCGCTTGCCGTCACGGGCATCGATGACCTCGGTACCTTCCGGCGATTGCAGTCGATACACCGGCTGTTGCAGCAACCAGCCACTGTCCAGCGTTGCCGCCTCACCCTTGGCTGCAGCCAACGCCACGCTCGGCGACACTGCCGTGGCCGGCCACGCGGGATTGGCGACAGCTGCTGCTTGCTGCGCACTGCCTTCGATCTTGTCAGGGTCGAGCAGGCTCATCATCAGGCCGCTGCCCAACCACACCACGAACTGCAGGCCGACGATCAGGCCCACCCACTTGTGCAGGGTCCGCATCCAGGGCGTCATGCGCTCCTCCGCTTGCCGAAGCTGTAGAACAACAACCAGATGCCGCTAAGTGCAAAAACCAAGCCAACAATCGAGGCAACACGCAGCAAGGTGTTGTTGACGTCGGTGCGGTTCTCGTAATCCATGATGTGCAACATCCACACGAAGTCGAACACGCGCCACAGGTCGTGTCGGCGTGCCAACAGCTCACCGCTGTCCGGTGATAGATACAGCGTGCTGTCGCCGCGGCCGCTGAAATGCACGGCCCACATCGGCACCGGTCGCGTCTTTACTTCTGACGGCGCGCGGGTGATCCACTCCACCCGTTCCACTTCGCCTTTGCCTTGATATAGCGACTGCGCCAGCGCGATGGCCTGCTCACGATCCATCGGCGCCAGGCGTTCGCCGCTGGCGGCATCGACCAGGTATTTCTGCTTGCCTTGGCGGATCTCATAGACCTCGCGTTCCAGCACGTGCTTGAGCCGGAACGACTCCATCTGCGGGTAGCGCTTGGCCAGCACATCGGCGCCAACGCGCGCGGTCTGCGCCGGCAGCGGCGTGCCATGTACGTGGGCAAGGTGGTCGCCATGGATCACGTCCAGCGGCACCACGGTCATGTAGACGCCGCTGAGCATCCATAGCAGCGCCTGCACGCCGATCACCAGGCCGATCCATTTGTGGGCACGGCGTGCCCAGAATGCGGGTTTCATCAACATCGTCCTCGTTCAATGACGCGCCCCGCCGCAGCTGCGACGGGGCGCATCCAATCACCAGCGGTAGCCGATGCGTGCGTACCAGCGGCGACCCAGCAGGTCGTAGGTCATCGTATCGGTGTTGGCATCGGTATAGCTCTGGATGAACGGCGGTTTCTTGTCGAAGACGTTGTCCAGGCCCAGCGATACATCCAGCGCCTTGCTCACCGCGTACTTGAGCTGCAGGTTGTGATAGAACACCGACGGTGCGTGGTCACCGATGTCACCGCGAGCTGCGTTGATGTCATCGGCACGACCGATGTACTGCGTGCTCCAGGTGCCCGACCATTGGTCGCGCGAAGCATTGACCGAGACCAGGCCGCGCCACTTGGCATAGCTGCCGCGGCCGCCGGTGATCTTGCCGGCGTATTCGATCAGCTCGGCCCCGTCGTACGGCCGCACGTCGTAGCGCTGCAGATAGGAAACATCGGCGCTGACGCTGGCATCGAAGCCCGCTGCCTTGAACTCATACAGCGCGCCGAAGTCGTAGCCGGTGACATGCTCGTTGGCGGCATTGACCGGCTGCGAGGACAGGAAGTCCACTTCGCCGGTCCGCGGGTTGCGGGTGAAGTTGCTGGCATCACAGAACGGATGCGCCAGCCCCGGCGTGTTGTAGCAGATGGCCAGCTTGGTGGAGCCGTCGATACGCTGGATCGCGTGCTTGATGCGGATGTTGTAGTAGTCCAGCGTCAAGGTCAGCCCGGACAGGAACTCCGGTGTCCACACCACACCCGCGGTGAACGAGGTGGCGTCTTCCGGCTCCAATGCCGAATTGCCACCGGAGGTGGTGAGGATGGTATTGCCCGGCTGCACATAGCCGGCCGGCACGCCGTAGGCCTGGCAGTTGTCACGCACCGTCGAGCCCGCCGGCAAGGCCGACCAGTTGCTGCATGGATCGGTGGTGGTCAGGTTGCCTTCGGCCACGCCGCCAAACAATTCGGGGATGTTCGGGATGCGGAAGGCGGTGGCGTAAGTGCTGCGCGCTTTCAACGAGGAGTTGATCTGCCAGTCCAGCCCGACCTTGTAGTTGTAATCGCGGCCGAACAGATCGTAATCCGAGGCACGTCCGGCCAGATTCAAGTACAGCGAATCGGCGATGGCGGTGTCCTGCAGCAGCGGGATGGCCAGCTCGGCGAAGACTTCCTTGGCGGTGTATTCACCGGCAATCGGGTCCTGCTGGTTGGTGTTGCCAATGCCCAGCACGGTCAGCGGGTCGGGATTGCGCCAGCCGCGCTCCTTGCGCACTTCCACGCCGGTGGCGAAACCCACCCAGCCTGCAGGCAATTCGAAGATCTGTCCGCTCAGGTTGGCGGTGAAACTCTTCTGTTCGTTGCCGCCAGTATCGCGCGAGGTATAGAGAATGTAGTCGAGCACCTCGCGACTGAGGTCGCCGTAACCCAGGTAATCGCCGCAGGGAATTGCCGCACCCGGTACCGGGCTGCAGATGCTGCGGTTCAAGGTCTGCTCGACGCGGTCGAGGTTGGCGACATTGTCCGAGCCATCAACGCCGGTGTTGCGGCCCCAGTTCAAGGCCGCCGACCAATCCCAGCCGGTACCGAAATGTCCCTTCAGCCCCACCAGCCCGCGGAAGGTGTTCACCTCCTGCGAAAAATGGCGCGGGCCGGCCTCTTCCAGGCGACGGCGCTGCAGCAGCAGGTCCTGTCCGGTCGGGTTGGTCGGATGATTGGCGGCGATGTTGATCGGTCGGTATACGCCGAGCCCGCCCGGCGCGGCCAGCTGGTCGGATTGGCGGTTGGTGTACATCAGCTCGGTGAATACCGTGGTGTTCTCGCTGAGCTGGCTGTCGCCGAACACGCTCATGCTGATCCGCTTGATCGGATTGACCGCATTGAGCGTGGGGTTGCCGTTGTAATTGTGCTTGGCGGCCGAGTACGGCTCGTAGAAATCGCCGTTGCCGCCCAGCACCTGGTTGAAGTTGACGCGGCTGCCGTCGGCCAGCAGCGCGCGGCCACCTACCGTGGTGGAACTGCCCGAGCACACCAGCTTGCCATCCACTTCTGCCAGGCCACAGGGCGCGCGCGAGGCCATGTTGACCGTGCCACCTTCGGCATAGTTGATGCCAGCCATCAACGAGCCGCGATCACTGTTGACGCCCCAAGCCAGGTCAACAGCGGTTTCATCGCCATCGCCACGCGTGGTCTGGCCGTAGCGCACAGCCGCTTCGGCGCCGTCGAATCCCTGTTTGGTGATGATGTTGACCACGCCCGCGACCGCATCGGCGCCGTAGATGGCCGAAGCGCCGTCCTTGAGCACTTCCACGCGCTCGATCAACGACACCGGGATCATGTTCAGATCGACCGAGCTGTTGGCGCCGGTACCGCCATTGACGATGCGCCGGCCATTGAGCAGCACCAGGGTGCGGTTGATGCCGAGGCCGCGCAGGTTGACCTGGGTGGTGCCATAGCCATTTTCGGCCCAGTAGGCATTGCTCTGGCTGCCGGCAAAACCGGCCGAGGCTGGCAGGCGCTGCAACAGCGTGTCCACCGACGTAGCGCCGGAGCGTTCGATGGCCTGCGCGTCGATCACGCTGACCGGGCCTACGCCCGACAACTGCGCGCGCTTGATGTGGCTGCCGGTGACCTGCACGGCATCCAGCGTGCGGGCGGCTTCATTCGGGGGTTGCGCGTCCTGCGCGTTGGCGGTGTGGACGGCGCTGGCACACAGCAGCGTGCCGATGGCCGCAGCCAAGGCTTGGGGCTTCAAATACATGTTCTCTCTCGCTGGGATACTGTCTCGGGGCGATAGCCGTGGTCGCAGACGCGCGCACGGTTCACTACTACGTCGTGGTGACGCGAGAACAACCGCTCAGACGATGGGAGGTCGGAAGACGCCAGATACCCTGCCTGCCGGCAGTACCAGCACCGGCAGCGAGGTTTCGGCTGCCACCGGCGGATGTGCACCGGCCAACAACAGCGCCGACGCGGGGGGATAGATGGTGAATACACACAGGCACTCGCAGCCCACGCCGTCGGCGCAGCTGCAGTCGTCGCCATGATTGGCAGCCGGCTTGCCGGCATGACTGTCGTGGCCGTCGGCGACTGCCAGATCCGCTACCGCTGGCACGCCTGGGGCCGGATCGCAGCTGGCCCTGGCCGCGCGGTTGAAGCCGGCAACCGCCGGCGCGCCATCCGCATGCAGCACCATGCGCGTGCTCGCCCATGCACCGAGCACGCCTTCGACGGCGAGCACCAGCATCAGCAGCAACGGCAGCCACACACGGTAGGACATGAAGTTCCGGACAGCCTCTTTATTTGTATATACATACAATGAATAACGCGAGCAGCGAAACCTTGTCAACCGCCGTTGCTCACGTCATGGCTCCGTCCGTGGTGGCATCCCCTGCCAACAATCCGCGCAAGCCTTGCGCCAGCGTCACTCCCAGCCCACATCCGGCAATGCATGCGCGCTTCATCAAAAGCTGGGGAACAACGACTATCCTGCGACGCAGCATAGCCAGCGCGCGCGCAGCCGCCTAGCCGTGGAAGGTATGCCGTTGATGATTTTTTGTATCGACGCATGCAAGCTGGAGTGGCGATTTCAAATGCAACTTTCTGCATGAGCATTGCGCTGTCGCGGCTGCACGCCTGCCCTCCCCCATTCATCGCAACAGGATAGATTCCATGAGCCTTCAAACCCTTGCTCAACAGCCCGGCGTCGCCGCCCAGGTACCGACCGAAACCAACGGCTTCGTGTTCAACCACACCATGCTGCGGGTCAAGGACATCCGCGCCTCGCTGGATTTCTATACACGCGTGCTCGGCTTCCAGCTGATCGACCAGCGTGATTTCGCCGAAGCGCAATTCAGCCTGTACTTCCTGGCCTATGTGCCGGCCGGCGTGCAGGTACCGCAGGACGATGCCGAGCGCCGCCTGTGGATGGCCGGGATTCCCGGCGTGCTGGAACTCACCCACAACCATGGCACCGAGAACCAGGACGGCCCGGTCTACCACGACGGCAACAGCGACCCGCGCGGTTTCGGCCATATCTGCGTATCGGTGCCGGAACTGGAAGCGGCCTGTGCGCGTTTCGAGGAACTGGGCGTGCCGTTCCAGAAGCGCCTGAGCGATGGCCGCATGAAGAGCCTGGCCTTCATCAAGGACCCGGACGGTTATTGGGTGGAGATCATTTCCAATAGCGTGCGTGCCTGATACGAACGTGGCGCGTTGACGGGGCTGTCATCTTCCCGGGTGCGCTTCGCTTACCCGGGCTACGGGGCTCCGGGTTGCATCGCGTTGAACAACAAACGCCGGCTTGCGCCGGCGTTTGTTGGTGTCGAACCACTTGGCAGAGGCTGCGACTTACTTCTTGAAGGTGCCGGCCTTGACCAGCACCATCTTTTGCGGATCCACGTACTTGCGGATCACACCATTGACCTGCTGCAGCGTCACCGACTGGATCGCCTGCGGGTAGTTGTCCAGCCAGGCCAGGCCTACACCGCGCTCAACCGTGCCGATGATCGCCGCCGACATGCCGTCGGTATTGCCCAGGCCAACCTGGTAGCTGCCGACCATTGCCTGCTTGCGTGCATCCAGCTCTTCGGCGGTAATGCCGTCCTTCCACCAGCGCTGCAGTTCGCGGCGGGTGCTGGCGATGCCCTTGTCCATCAGCTCCGGTGCAAACGTGGTGCTGATGCCCAGGCCGCCGTCCATGTAGTCGCTGCCCAGCAGGTTGCCGCCGATGCCGTAGGTCAGGCCTTCCTTCGCGCGCACCGCCGCCATCAGGCGACCGGTGAAGCCCGAACCGAGCACATCCACGCCCACCGTCATCGGCAGGTAGTCGGCATCGGTGTAGCGCAGGCCGGTGGCCTGGCCCAGGAACACGCTGACGCTGGCCTTGTCCTTCATCGCGATGCTGTGCTCGGCGGCCTTGGCCGGCAGCCGTGCCGGCGCATCGCGCAGGTAATCGACGCCGCCACTCCAGCCGTTGAAGCCGTGTGCAACCGCGGCCTCGATCGCCTTGGCATCGACGTCACCGGCAAACACCAGGGTCATATGCGCCGGGCCGTAGTACTTGGCATGGAAGGCCTTGATCTGCTCCAGCGTCACCTGCGGCACCGCCTTGAGCATGGCTTCGCGCGGCACTGGTGCGTTGATGCTGCCGGCCGGGAAGATGCTGAGCATCATCGTCTCGCGCGCCATCGTGCCCGGATTGTCGCTGGCCTGGCGCAGCGCCGCTTCCAGCTGCACCTTGGCCTTGGCCAGTTCCTCGGCAGTGAACGCCGGCTCACGCAGCTGCTCGGCAAGCAGGTCAAGCACGGTCGGCAGGTCCTGCTTCAGGCTCTTGCCATAGATGCCGATGCGCGCGGCGCTGGGGCTGAAGGACAGCTGCGCGCCGATGCCGTCGAGCGTATCGGAGATCGCGAACTTGTCGCGGCGGGTGGTGCCGGCTTCCAGCAGCATCGCGGTCAGCGTCGGCACCGCCGGGTTGTCGGCCTTGGCGGCGAGGAAGGCATCACCCAGCGGCATCGAGCCGGTGAAGGTGACCACGTCCTTGACCCCCATCGGGTAGACGATCAGGTCGATGCCGGCGGCCTTGGCGTGCACGGCGGTGTCGGCCACGCCAGCCTGCGCGGCAAATGCGGCAAGGCTGGACAGGGCGGCCAGCGCCAGCGGAATCAGTCGAATGCGTTTTGCGTTGTTCACTTGCTGCTCTCCGGCACGAACCAGCCAACCGTGCTCTGCTCTGCGGTGAAATACTTGTCGGCAACGCGCTGCACGTCAGCCGGGGTGACCTTCTCCAGGTCCTTCAGGGCGGTGGAATACAGGGTCCAGTCGCCCATCGCGATGAACTCGTTGAGCGCATCGGCGGCCTGGTCGGTGCCATCTCGGCGGTAGGCTTCCTCGGCGCGGTACGGGCCGAGCACGCGCTTGATCTCCTCGACGCTGACGCCGTCACGGGCGACCTTGGCGATCTCGTCGCGGACGATCTGCTCGATGTCCGCATGTTTGCTATCCGGGGCCAACGCCACGCTGAGCATGAACAGGCTGGGATCGCGCTGTTGGTACATGCCGCCCGATACCGCCACTGCCTTGCTGGTATCCACCAGCGCACGCTGCAGGCGCGCACTACGGCCACCCTGCAACACCAGCTCCAGCACATTCAGTGCCGGGATGTCCTTGTCCAGGCCGGCCGGGGCCTTGTACGCCATCATCACCGTGCCGGTCTCGCCTGCGCGGCGCAGCGTGACCCGACGCTCGCCCTGCTGCTCCGGTTCGGTGGTGTAGACCTCGGGGATGGCATGCGGCGAGCGCGGCACCTTGCCGAACTTCTCGCCGATGCTGGCCAGCACCTGGGCGCTGTCGATATCGCCGACCACGGTGACGGTGGCGTTGTTCGGCCAGTAGAAGGTGTCGTAGAACGCACGCAGTTTCTCGATGGACACCTTCTCGATATCGCTGCGCCAGCCGATCACCGGATGGTGGTAAGGATGCGCGTTGTAGGCGGTGGCCCACATCAGCTTCATCAGCGCGCCATTGGGATTGTTCTCGTTGCGCTCGTACTCGTTGCGCACCACGGTCATTTCGCTCTGGCGATCCTTTTCGCGCAGCAGCAGGCCACGCATGCGGTCGGCTTCGATGGCGATGTAACCGTCCAGCGCGGCCGGCGGCAGCGTGGCGTAGTAGTTGGTGCGGTCCAGCGAGGTGGTGGCGTTGAAACCGGCGCCGACGCGGTCCAGGTAGGTATCGACGTTGTTCTCGCCGTCAAAATTGGTGCTGCCCATGAACATCAGGTGCTCGAGCAGGTGGGTGCCGCCGGTAGTACCGGTCACCTCGTTGCGCGAACCGACCCGGTAGGTCATCTGGAAAGTCACCACCGGTGCGGCGTGGTTGGGCAGCAGCAATACGCTCAGGCCATTGGCGTCGAGCCGGTACTCGTCGATGCCATCGAGGGATTTGACGTGGGTGAAGCCATTGACCTTGACCGGCTCGGCCGAGGCAGCGGAGGCTGCCATCAGGCCCAGCGCAAGGCCGGCGCACAACAGGCGTTGCGAAATCATGCGTTGCGTTCTCTTGATATGCGCCCGGGGGCGCGGGGAAGTCAGCGACAGGGGTTCAATCCCGTCCTTGTGGGGTAGCGTTTTCCAGCGCGGAGAGCACGATCTCCGGCGTGAGTACCTCGGGCAGCTCACGCGGCGCACCGCCACCTGCCGGATAGGCCAGGTTGAACGGCACCGCGCTACGGTTCCAGCGCTCGAGCTCGGCGGTGATCAGCGGGTCGGCATTGGTCCAGTCGGCTTTCAGCGCGGCCACCTCGTTGTCGCGGAAGTAGTCGTTCACCCGTGCCGCGGCGAACACCACCTTCTTGTTGACCTGGCAGGTGGCGCACCAGCGCGCGGTGAAGTCGACGTAGATCGGACGGCCTTCGGCCTGCAGCTGCTGCACGCGCTCGCTGCTCCAGGGCTCCCATTGCAATGCCTCCGGAGCCGCTGCCCGCGGCCAGCCGAACAACACCGCCGCGGCCAGCACCAGTACACCGGCAACTGCACTGAACCTGGCCTTGCCACCGCGGGCACCAGGACGGGTACCGCGGCCATACAACCACAGGCCGAAACCCAGCAGTGACAATGCGAGCAAGGCATTGAGCAAGGCCGCTTCATGCAACTGCCCGGCCAGCACCCACAGCAGATAGCCGACCGTGGCATACAGCGGGAAGGCCATCAGCTGCTTGAAGGTCTCCATCCACGCGCCCGGACGCGGCAACAGCTTCACCAGCGACGGAAATACCGAGAGCAGCAGATACGGCAACGCCAGCCCCAAACCGATCGCTGTGAACACCACGAACGACTGTGCCGTTGGCAAGGCCAGCGCTGCCCCCAGCGCGGGCGCCAGGAACGGTGCACTGCACGGCGTTGCCACCACGGTGGCGAGCATGCCGCTGAAGAAGCTGCCCGCCACGCCGCTGCGCGTCTGCAGGCCGGAACCGATGCCGGTGGCACGCATGCCCACCTCGAACACGCCGCTGAGGTTCATCGCGAACGCCAGCATCACCAGCGCCAGCACGAACACGAACGGTGCCGACTGCAGCTGGAAGCCCCAACCCAGTTGCTGCCCGCCTTCGCGCAGCACCGCCAGCAGACCAGCCAGCGCCCAGAACGACAGCAGCACGCCAGCGGTGAACGACAGCGCATGCAGGCTGACCTTGCGCCTGTCACTGCCGGCCTGTTCGATGAAGCCGACCACCTTCAGCCCCAACACCGGGAATACGCAGGGCATCAGGTTGACGATCAGCCCGCCCAGCACCGCGAACAGCAATACCAGCAGCGACAACCGGGTGCCATCGTTGCCATTGGCCGAAGCCGGTGCCGCGCCCAGGTCGGCCGTGCTGACCAGCGCCGTGGCCTCGGCTTCGGCCACGAACGGCAGGTCGATGCTGACGCCACGGTACACACCCTTGGCATCGGTGTAGGCCAATACGCCGCGCAGCGCTGCATCGGCCGGCATGGTCTCGGCCGGGTCCAGGGGCAGCTTCAGCAAGGCGCGTGCACCGCGGTTGCCGATGGTCTGCGGCACCTTGTAGGAGACGAACTCATCGGCCGGGAAGAAATGCAGTTCGGCAATATCGGCCGGTGCGGCCACGCGCAAGGTCAAACCACCCTGCTCGCGGGTCGCGGCCAGCTGCCAGCCTTCGCTGGAGCTTGGCATCGGCAAGGCTGCCAGTGCCGCCTGTACATCCGCATCGGGCTGTGGCGGATCGGCACTGACCGGCACGCCCAGACTCACCGCGGCCTTGCCCGGGATGCACACGGTCTCGCACATCAACCAGCGTGCCTGCGCCTTCAGCTCGATCTCGCTGCCGGGCTTCAGGTCGGCCGGCGCGATCAGCCGCACCGGCAGGTAGGACAGGCCTTCGTAGCCGTGGCCGGTGATATTGCCTTCGCGGTCACGTACCAGGATCGGGGTTGGCCACTGGATGGCCTCGGCCGTCCAACCCGGGGGCAAGTCCCACATCAGCTTGGTCGGCAAGCCGGTGCCGGCGTTCTTCCAGAAGCTGTGCCAATGCGGGTCGTGCTGCATGCGCAGCGCCAACTGCAACGGCTGGCCCGGCTGCACCGAGCGCTGTGCGGCAACCA
Source organism: Stenotrophomonas sp. STEN033 (assembly GCF_056856655.1). Taxonomy (NCBI): domain Bacteria; kingdom Pseudomonadati; phylum Pseudomonadota; class Gammaproteobacteria; order Lysobacterales; family Lysobacteraceae; genus Stenotrophomonas; species Stenotrophomonas sp. STEN033. The sequence continues at coordinate 32,992 of NZ_JBXFWM010000005.1, read as the reverse complement.
GCTCGGCCTGCACCTGTGCCAGCACGCTGCCGGGCAGCAATACGCCCAGCAGCAACAGCGTGGTCAGTGCCGCGCGGCGGAGGGCATCAACGTGCAGGTGCATCTTCAACCTTCTTGATCTGCGCACGCACCGCGCGCTCGACGTCCCACTCGCGCATGCCAACGCCGACGATGGTGCCGTCACCGGCAATCAGGTAGTTCTGCGGCAGCTGCACCACGCCATAGGTCTGCGCGGCCTTGTCCTCGAAGCCCGGCGCCTGCAGGTTGATCCAGGGCAGATCGTTGCTGCCGCCTTCTTCCTGCATGGCCTTGGTCCAGTCGTCCTTGTCCTCGTCCAGCGACACGGCGTAGATCTCGAAGCCATGCGCATGGAACTCGCGGTAGACCTTCAGCAGATGCGGGAACTCGCCGCGGCATGGTCCGCACCAGGAGGCCCAGAAATCCAGCAACACCAGCTTGTTGCGTGCCAGCACCTCGGACAGCTTGACCACCTTGCCGTCCACGCCGACGGCCTCGATGTCGGCATAGGGCTTGCCCGGCCCGAACTTCTCGGCCAGCTTCTGGGTCTTGGCGTAATCGGCGGCCGCCTGCTCCATCTGCGTGATCAAGGGATGTGCGCCGAGCTCCTGCTTGTAGCTGGCCAGCAACTGCGCGCGACGGGCCACGTCGTAACGCTTCCAGTCGTAGTTCTCGCTCAGCACCAGCAGCTTCAGCAGCGCCGGTTCGGCACCGTCAAGGATGGCGGCGTCGTAGTCGTTCCTGACCTTGGTCAAGGCGGCAAACGGCGCAGCCACCGAATCACGGGCGGCCTTCATCGCCGCTTCGTCGTTTTCATCCACGCCATCGAAAGCCTTGCGGTTGGCCTCGCGGTTGGCCTTGTAGGCCGCTACATAAGCGGGATCTTCCAGATACCCATAGACACGTTCGGTCAGGCTGCCACCCTTGGCCACCGGCCCCAGCACGCCGGCTTCGATGCGCAGCTCGCCCGGCTCCAGTACCAGCTTCACCGAACCCAGGTTGCCGACCATCAGTACCGCCGGTACGGCCTGCTGCACCTGCCCGCTGAGCACGAACGCGCCGCCCTGTGCGGTTGCCGTGGCCACGGGTTCGACATGCATTGGATCAGTCGCCGCGGACGGCACCAGCAACTTGAGCTCGGTCCCATCGGCCAGGCCCGGCAACGCGCCACGGATGCTGTAGGCACCGCTGCTTGCCGGCGCGGCAGTAGCGCCCTGGGCCGGGCTGGCCGGCGGGGGTTGCGATGGACTGCAGGCAGCGAGGCCGAGTGCAGCAGCGACTGCGCTGGCCAACAGGCAAGCACGCAGAGGGGTGGCGATGGACTTCATGGATTTCCTTGCAGTGGATGCGGTGCGCCGCCGACGAGGGATCGGCGCACCGCGTTGTTACCGGAAGACACGCTGGCCTCAGAACTCTTTCTTGATGTCCAGATAGAGCACGCGGCCGCGGATGTTCACGCGGTTGGAGACGAAACCGGCCAGGTTGTCGACGAACGGATAGTCGCGGTCGAACATGTTCTGCACACCCATGCGTGCGGTAACGCCACCCAACCAGCCATCACGCTGATGCTTGCGGTAACCGATCTGTGCATCGAAGGTGGTGTAGGACGCCGACCGTGTACGCGGGCTCTCGTTGGGGATGAAATCGTTGTAGTCGGTGGCCGTCGCCGACAACGGATACAGCACGCGGTGTGCGGCGCTGTAATGGCTGCCCAGCGACGCGAACCAGGCGTTTCCTTCCCAGCCGACGAACAGGTCACCGGCCCACTTGCTCGGCCCGAGCTCGCTGTCTGCATAGCTCAGCGTCGGCATCGACGCCAACGAACGCGAGGTCAGCTCCAAGGTGCGCACGGCATTGAGCTCGATGCGCCAATCAGCCCAGTCATTGCCAAAGTAGTAGCTGGCAGTGGTGTCGATGCTGCGCGAGCGGCGGCCGAGGAAGTTGATCGCACGGTTGTCCCACAACATCACCCCGTTCTCGCCGACGGTGAAGGTCCCCTCGGGCATCTTGCTGATGTCCTTGAAGATCTCCGAGTAGGTCAGGCCCGACAGCGGGTCACCGATGTAGTTGTCGAAGGTGGTGCGGTTGTAGGTGGCGGACAGTTGCAGGCCGGTCGCGAAGGTCGGCGTCCAGTCGAAGCCATAGGTCACCACGCTGGCTACCTGGGGCTTGAGGTTCACGTTGGGGCCGCTGAGCGCGACGATCTGGGTGACACCTTCCGGCAGCTGGCCACCGTTGAACAGTACACGTGCGGTGTAGTCGTCCATGATCAGCTGGCCGAACTGCTGCTGGGCCTGCGGCACCAGGAAGGACTCGCCCCAGGTAGCGCGCAGGCGCAACTGGTCGACCGGCTTCCACGCCAGGCGTGCCAACGGACTGGTACGGCTGAAGTCACGTGACACCACCGTGTCGCTGCCGGTGATACCCCCGGTACCATCATTGTTGACGCCGGTCAGCTGTTCGACATCGAAGCCGCCGAGCTCACCCAACCCCGCCGACCAGTCGCGCAGCGCACTGTCGCCGCGCTGGTCGAAGCGCTCGTAGCGCGCTGCCACGGTCAGGCTGAGCAGCTTGGCCAGCGGCTTGTCCTTCAACAGCGGAATGCCGATCTCGGTGAACAGTGCTTCGGACTTGCCCTTGCTCTCCGAGCGCAGCTGTTCGCCCAGGTTGCTCTCGTAGTTGTAGCGCTGCTCGCGGTGCTGTGCGCCAAACGCCGCCTCGATCTTGCCGGCGGGAAGCTGGAACAGCTCGCCGCGGGTCAGCAGGTCCACCGTATTGGCACGCGACTGGAACCGATAGACATGGCGTTCGACCAGACTCTGCAGCAGCTCACGGTTGCGCGCGACGATGGCGTCATTGCTGCCGTCGCCAAACACGTTCAGACCATTGAGCACTTCCAGCGTGCGCGCGTAGCCATCGGCGCCCATCGACCCGGTCAGGTCCATCAAGGCAGTGGTAGTGCCCTTCTCGCGGCCGATGCTGTACGTCGCCTCGTAATCCCAGCCCTTGGCGAACGGCAGCTTGCCGTTGATACCGATGTGAGCATCGGTATTGGTCTGCTTCTGGTCTTCGCTCAGGTTCATGCCTTCGAACTCGCGTTCGAAGGAATACCCCACCAGCACGTCGCTACCGAAGTTGTTGTAGGGATTGCTCTCCGGAACGTAGGTGTTGTAACCGTCCTCGAAGATGCTGAAGTCGAACAGGGTCGGCCGCCAGTTTTCCTTGTTGACTTGGCGTACGTGGCTGATGCCGTAGTTCAGCTGGGTGGTTTCGCCCAGATCATGCACGCCGCTGATGCGAGCATAGGTGTTCTCGATCTTGGGGCCGATGCGGCTGCGCTCATAGGTCGATGGCGCAGTGGCCGGGTCGTAGGCCAGCAGGCTGTCCGGATCCAGCGCGGTGCCGTCCTGGCCACCCGGAATCACGCCGAGCGCTTCGCCCATGAAGTGGTAGTCGATGCCGAAGTCCAGGGATTCATAGACCACGCCGGGCTGCCCCTTGTTGCGGGTACGACCGTTGACGCCACCACGATCGGTGAAATCGCCGCGGCCGTCCGGGCCGACGTGGATCAGGCGGGTGACATCGGCCGGCGAGCTGCGCTCGCGCCCTGCCGCCGCGGTGACGTGGCCGCTGCCATAACCAAAGGTGTGGGCCAGGTCCAGCCGCGATACATCGGCACCGGTATTGGAGTTCTCATGGCGCAGCTGCGCGGTGGTGCCGTCATAGGACTTCTTCAGCACGATGTTGATCACACCGGCCACGGCATCGGAGCCATAGATGGCGCTGGCGCCGTCGCTGAGCACTTCGATGCGCTCGATCTGTGAAACAGGAATCGAGGAAATATCGGTATATGCGCCCTGCGCCTGTGCCGAGCCGCTGCGGCGGCGGCCGTCGACCAGGATCAGCGTTGAACGGCTGCCCAGGCCTCGCAGGTTGGCACCGGAGGAACCCAGGCCGGATACGCCATCGCCATACGAGCTGCCGAACTCCTTTTCACCCAGCGCGCGCGAGGCGCTGGTGCGGTTGGAGAAGTTCTGCGGCAGGTTGCGCAGCACATCTTCGATCGAAGCGTAGCCCCGGCTCTCGATCAGCTGCGAGTCGATCACGATCAACGGCGAGGCCGGATCGATGTTCTTCAGATAGGTACCGGTGACATTGATCGTCTCCAGCGTTTCGGCAGCGCCACCATCGCGTTCAACCACGTCACCGGCACTGCTGCGCGGGCGGATGGCGACCGTTTTCGCGTTGATGAACTCGTGCGCGTAAGCAGTAGGTGCGAGCAGCTGCTGCAGCGCCGTGGCTGCACCCATCTGGCCGTTTACCACACCGCTCTGCACGCCACTGCCAGCGCCGCCGGCATACACCACCTGCAGGCCGCTCTGCTCGGCAAACGCCTCGAGCGCCGACGCCAGTGATTGCGCCGGAATATCAAACTGGACAGCCGCCGCAGCGGCAGCCGTATCGGCTGCAGGTGCCGACTGTGCCACCGCCACGTTGCCGGTGCCGACCAGCAGCGCAACCGCCACCGCCTTCACCAACGCCTGTTTACGAAGAATAGTGCTGGACCCCATGGATAATTCGCCCCCGAAAGACATCGAATGGTTACCGAGCAACCGGAGCCGCCTTGCGCGGAACCAGCCTCTTGTTACATCCGTGTGTCCAAGTGTGGGAAAAGGGTACTCAGGGTCAAAAATATTTTTCCGGCGACGCGCGGCGATGGCTATTGGCGACTGCTGCGACCACCGATCAGGTTGCGATCAGCCTGCCGGCTGACCTGCAGCTGCGAGCAGCATTCCAGGAACTGCAGGAAGGAATCGGCATCATCGGCATAGAACACGCCGCTGTAGCGCTGCTCGCGGATCACCGGATCGGTCACCACGATGGGCCGCGGGTTGTAGCGGTTGAACTCGCTGATGATGTCGGCCAGGGTGTCATTGCGGAAGCTCAGGCGACGCTTGCCATCGACGGGTTCGTTCGGTACTTCCAGCGGCATGCGCAGCATGGTCTGCTGTCCCTGCGGGATGCGCGCCTGTTCGCCGGCCGACAAGGCCGCCGGGCGACCCAGCGATTCGACCTTGGCCTTGCCCGCTTCCAGCGTGGATGCGTCATCGCGCCACAGCGCTTCCAGCCAGTTGCTGTTGGCCGTCACCTTCACCTTGCCCTCGCTGACCGCCACCAACGTGCCCGACGGCAAGCGGTTGACGGTGAAGCGCGTGCCCACCGCCTGCACGATGTTGTCACCGGCATGTACCCGGAACGGGCGGCTGCTGTCATGGGCCACGTCAAAGGTAGCTTCGCCGTCACGCAGCTCGATGTCACGCACACCGGCACTGAAACGCACGGCGATGTACGAGGCCGGCGCCAGGGTCACCATCGAGCCATCAGCCAGGGCAATGCTGCGCTGCTCGCCAACCGCGCTGGCGTACTGGTAGACCGGTACCTCTGGCTGCAGCAGGGTCCAGCTGCCGGCCAACAGCGCACAACCGGCAACACCGGCCACCAATGCCCAGCCCAGCCGGCGGCGACGCCCACGCGCCGTGGGCTTGCGTGGCTGCGGTGCCGCCTGCGGCACGGCGCTCGGCGCATCGTGCAGCGGCACCACGTTGTCCATGGCCTGTGCCTGCGCCAGCACAGCGTCCATATCCAGCGACTGCAGCGCCGCGCTGGAGGCCAATTCACGCTCCACCAGCTGCGCCATCAGCAGCTCTTCCAGATGCAGCGGCGAACGCGCCACCCAGGCAGCAAAACCCGCGCGGTCCGCATCGCTGGGCGTTTCGCCCATGACGAGCAACCACTCGGCGGCCTCGCGTGCGGCGCGTTCCCGGCTCTGTTGCGGCGATGTGCGATAGATATTCATGCTTTCACCCGCCCTGCCTGTCGCAGGGTCCACATCCTGTTCATCGTTCCAAGCTCGCGCGTACGTGCGCCAGCGCTTCGACACTGTATTTCTTCACCGTGTGCACGCTCAGCCCCAGCTTCTGCGCGATCTGCGCATGGCTCAGGCCTTCGCGCCGCTCCAGCAGCAGCACCGCCAGCCGGTTGGCCGGCAGCTGTGCCAGCGCATCGCCTACCTGGCGCTCGAAGAAGCCGCCGCCTTCGCTGAAAGCGGGCTGCCCCGGGTTCTCGGACACCGCATCCACCACCGTCGAGTCATACAGCAGACGGCCCTGGCGCTGGCGCATGTTGAACTCGCTGGCCACATGCGCGGCGATGCCATAGATGTAGGCCAGTGGGTTGCGCACTGTCTCGATGTTCTGCACCCGCAGCAGGCGCAGGTAGACCTCCTGCACCAGGTCACCCAGATCCTGCGCCTCGGCTACCCGCCGACGCAGGTAGCGATGCAGCTCGGCACTGTAGTCGTGGACCGCCCGCGCAGCGAAATCGCGCCCCGGCTGGTCGCTCTCAGCTGCCACCATCACCACCTCCACGGCCACGTCTACGGCCCCGGACTTTCCACCTCGTCATCACCTGCTCCCAATGGCAGGGGCGACAGACACGATGCCCCCTCGACCATGCAGTGCGTGGCAAGGGGCGATTTGGGTACTTTCACAAAGCAACAGGTTCAGCTCGCGATCACAAGAGTGGGCAGCTTAGCGGGCCTGGAACGAAGACGCCCGGCACTTCGCCGGGCGTCTTCGTTCCGCTATCGCGATGGATTACGGGAAAGCCTCACCGGGCTGGCTCCCGCCTGGACGCCTGCAGCGACGTCCCTTGCAGTCATCAAATGCTGACTCTCCCACCTGCGCAGGCATCATGGAAGCACCCATCCCAGCGCTGCCATAGCTGATGCGCAGGCCTACACTGCTGCTGGACGCGCTGTTGCTGCCCTGGTCGCGCCCGAACAGCAGCGAGATCAGCCAGCCCCGATCGGTCTTCACATCAAAGCCCGCGGCCGCCGTCACCATGTTGTCAGCATACGCCTGCATGTCCAGCACATAGCCGCCCGCACTGGGCTGCTGCACATAGTTCATCCAGGCATCACCGGTATTGGACAGCGACTGGCGGTACTCGAGCTTCCAGAACGGGCGCAATGACACCCGCCCACCCTGCCAGCTGTAGCTGCCATCGAAGCCCACGGCCAAACCGCTGTTGCTGACGGTCTGATCGGCATAGGCCAGGTCATACACCCCCAGCCCGTGCTCACGATACCCATCCAGGCGACTACGGCTGCCATCGAAGCGGCCATAGCCGGACAGACTGAAGGCACCACGCTGCTGCTGGTAACCGAAGGTCAGCGCGCCGAAGGACTGGCTGCCATCACGCTGGCCCAGCGCCATCGTGCCAGCCACACTGCTCCAGCGCGCGACATCGAAGTCCAGTTGGCCTTGCGCGACCACGCCGTCAACGAACAGGTGCTCACCTGCACGCCACAGACCATACATCGCCAGCGAGTACTGGTCGGCATCCATCCGCGACGGCGAGGCGTCGAAGCGCGTGCGGTTGCGGCCCAGGCTGGCGGCCATGCCGAGCAGGCCGTTGTCACCGAAGCTGCGGTCCACACCCAGGCTGATGCCGTCGGTGTTGAAGTCGAAGCTGCCACCGCGCTGATGGCCACTGTTGCCGAACGTGGCGGTACCGGACATCCAGCCGCCCCACCCGCTTGGCATGCCCGTGAAGTGGTTGACCGGCAGCTTCACCGGCACCGACATGCCCTGCCCCAGCAGATCGCCCGCATAGGCCAGGGTCAACGCCGCCGACGACGCATTCTCACCCGAGCGGACCTGCTGCAAGCGCGACTGGATGTTGCCCAGCTGCACGCGTGCAAAGCGCACACTGGCGTCCACCTGTGCCTGCAAACCACCACGCACCTCGGCATCCAGGGTCGGATCCGGGCGGGCGTTCACCGTCAGCTCCACGTCAACCTTCGCCGCGGTGTAGCTGCCATGCGCCTGCTGTGTGGCCACCAACGTCGCGGTACCTGGCCCGACCAGGGTAACGGTGCGGCCACTGACCGTTGCCACCGAGGTATTGCTGCTGCTGAACGTAAAGACACCCTGACTGTCACTACGCGGATCGACCAGATCAAACGCGGCTTCGCCATAGATCTTGCTCAGCGGCTGCATCCACTGCAGCGTCGGCGTGGCGGCGGTAATGGCAACCTCAAGGCGTGCCTGTGGCGCGGCCTGGTACATGGCGTTGCCGGCTTGGTCCACGTTCAACACACAGGTACCTGCTGAAAGCATCATCACCTGCGCACCGGTCACCGAACAGACGGCCGGCGAGCCACTGCTGAACAGCACCGGGTTGCCGGAACCACCACCAGTAGCCGAAGCAGTGAAGCTACCTCCCTTGACGAACTCCGGCAGCTCAGGATCGGTGTGGATGTTGGTGATCTCCTGCACGCTCAGGTCGACCTTCAAGGTCACCGGGGCGGTGCCGGTGAACCCGTTGGCATCGGTAACCTGCAAGGTGAAGGTGTAGCTGCCGGCGGCCTGAGGCTCGCCGGAGAACGTACCATCCGCCGCCAATGCCAGGCCCGGCGGCAACTGGCCGCTCATTACCATGAAGCGATACGGTGCGGTACCACCACGGGCCATCAATGCCTGGATGTAGTCCTGGTCTCCGCTTGCAGGTGGTAGCGCGCTCAGGTCCAGCTCCACCTGCGCGGCATCCACTTCCAGGTTGTACGACTGCGCAACATCGAACGGCCCGGTTCCACTGCTGCTGTCGGTCGCCGTGATGGTGACGTTGAAACTGCCCACCTGGGTTGGAGTACCGCTCAACACGCCCGCTGCAGACAGTGTGATGCCGGTGGGCAGGCTGCCACTACTGACAGCGTAGGTGTACGGCCCGGTGCCGCCACTTGCGGCCAGCGTCTGCGTATACGGCGTACTGGCCCGCGCCGCCTGCAGCGCGGATGTGGTCATGCCCAGCGTTGGTGACGCCACGGTGATGTCCACCTGTGCCGGCGTGGAGGTGCTGTATGCATCCTTGGCCGCATAAGTGAACTGGTCCGGGCCCGCATAGCCTGGCTGCGGCTGGTAGCTGATCGAGGTACCGCTGACCGTCGCGGTGCCGTGTGTCGGCTGCGACATGATCAACACTTCATCCGCACTGCCGGTGATCGACAGGTTGATGCTGGTGGGCAATGCACCGTAGCCGATGTTCTGGTTGACATCATTGGCCTTCAGCAACGGAATGGTGCTGACCTGGTTGGAGTTGGCAGACGCCGAACCAGTGCCGACCGCATTGGTCGCAGCCACCGTGAACGTATAGGTAGTTGCCGGGCTGAGGCCATTGAACGTGATCGGACTACCCGAGCCAGACTTGGTCAGCCCACCGGGGCTGGCCGTTACCGTATACGAGAAAATCGCGGTACCGCCATTGCTGGCTGGCGCGGTGAAATTGATCTCGGCCGTGTCAACGCCCTGCGCGACGGCGGTACCGATAACAGGCGCACCCGGCAGCACGGCGTTCACCGCGAAGTTGCGGACCACCTGCGTGGCGGCCAGGTAGCTGCCGTTGCCGGCCTGGTCGGCATTGATGGTGCAGGTGCCGGCGGTCAGGAAGGTCAGCGCACCACCGCTGGTGATGGTGCATACGTTCGTCGTGCTGGAACTGAACGTCGGCGTCAGGCCGGAATCGGAGGTGGCGGTCAGCGTTGGCGTGGTGCCGAAGGTTTGGGCCCCCGGGTTGTTGAACGTGATGGTCTGGGTTGCCGCAGGTGTCGCCGAATTCGACGCACTGGAGGCCGGCCCGGTACCCGCGCTGTTGTCGGCGGTGACGGTGAAGGTATAGGGCTGACCGTTGGTGAGGCCGCTCACCACGATTGGCGAACCAGCGCCGTTGACCGGCGCGACGTCGGCCGGACTGACGGTAACGGTATAACCGGTGATACTCGTGCCCCCCGTGTTGATGGGCCCCACGAAGGCCACGCTGGCCTGGTTGTCGCCGGAAGTGACAACTACCGAGGTGGGCGCCCCAGGAACAACCGCATTGACCGTGAAAGTGCGGCTGACCTGTGCCGCCGCCAGGTAACTGCTGTTACCGGCCTGATCAGCGTGGATCGTACAACTGCCCACCGTCACAAAAGTGACCAGCCCCTCGCTGGTGACAGTGCACACGCCGGTGGTTGAGGAGGTGAAGGTAACGTCCAATCCCGAGGTCGCCGACGCACCACCGTTGACGACGCGGAGGTCCGGCATCGTGCCAAAGCTCTGCGCCCCCGGGTTGGCGAAGGTAATGGTCTGCGGCGAAGCTGGGACGACGGCGTTGCTGCTCCCGGAGGCGCTGCCGGTACCGGCCGAATTGGTCGCCGTCACTGTGAACGTATAGGAGACACCGTTGGTCAGCCCGGTCACGGTGATCGGCGATGATGAGCCCACTTCGGTAATCCCACCGGGGATTGCGGTGACGATATACCCGTTCGGGATGATGGCCGAGCCACCGGTGCTTGCCGGTGCAGTGAAAGTCACCGTTGCCTGCTGGTCGCCCGGAGTTGCCGTGCCGATGGTCGGCGCAGCAGGCACGATCGCATTGACCGTGAAACTACGGGTAACGGTGGAAGCAGCATTCGTCGACGAGTTACCCGCCTGGTCGGCATCGATGGTGCAGGTGCCTGCGGAAATGAAGGTCAACACACCGCTGCTGGTGATGGTGCAAACGCCTGTCGTGGACGAGGTGAAGTCAATCGCCAAGCCCGTTGCTGCCCCACCTATTGCATAGGCAGAGCTGGCAGTCAACGTAGGCGTAGCACCGAAGTTGTAGTTGGTCGGCTGGGCGAAGGTGATGACCTGGTTGGCCATCGGGGTGGCACTGTTTGATGCGCCCGAAGCGCTGCCGGTGCCGATGGCATTCGTCGCCGTCACGCTGAACGTATAGGCCGTACCGTTGATCAGATTACCAACGGTAATGACACAGGCAGCCGGACCGGCACAGCTACCGGTTGCACCACCCGGGTTGGCGGTTGCGGTGTAGGTCGTGATCGCCGAACCACCATTGTTCGGTGAGGTGAAAGTCACCGTCGCCTGCGTGTCACCAGCGGTCGCCATCCCGATGGCAGGTATACCTGGCGCAGTTGGTATGGCAACGGTATGGGCACTGCCACTGCTGTAGGACGGAATCGCGTTACCCGCACCATCGACGATATTGGTAGAGCCATTGAGGTTCAGCTTGATGGTTCCGCTACCGGAGATGCCGGCAATGTTCACGTTGACCGACGAACCGTTGGATGCTGAGACGCTGGCAATGGTGCCAGTGGCTCCCGCTCCCACCAGGGTGAAGTCGTCGGTGGAGACATTCGCCACCGTCTCATCAAAAGTCACGGTGAAAGCCATCGACGAATCCGCCGACGATGGTGAGCCGGACACCACGATGCTACTGACAGAGGGCGGATTGTTGTCCACCCGGGCATTGGTGGTGTCAGACGTTGCCGTTGCATTGCCCGCATTGTCGGTGGCAGTGACACTGACATTGCGATTGGCGGCATCGATGTTGCCGGAAACTATCGTATAGGTGGCCGTCCAGGTGCCCGAGCTGTTGGTGGCTGCGACGGCTGCACCACCACCGAAGTCGGTGAAGTTCACAGTGACGCTGGCCATGGTGTCGGCGTTGTTGTCACCGCCGGCGGTATTGTTCCAGGTGGCGGTCACCGTATCGCCGATCTTGTAGGCACCGCTGGTTCCAGTAGCGCCGCTGATGCTGATCCGCGCGTCTGTCACCGTTGGCGCGATGTTATCTACGGTTGCATTGGTGGTATCTGCTGTGGTGGTTGTGCCGGCTACGTTGGTCGCGCTGACGCTGATGTTGCGGTTGGTTGCATCGATGGAGCCCGACGTAATGGAATACGTCGCGGTCCAGGTGTCGCCGCTGCTCGACGCCGCCACGGTTGCACTGCCACCGAACTGGCTGAAATCCATGGTGACGCCGGTGATCCCCACGTTGTTGTCACCGCCTGCGGTGTTGTTCCAGGTCGCAGTAACGGTATCGCCGATCTTGTAGGTGCCGCCGGTTCCGCTGGCACCGGAGATGCTTATGCGCGAGTCCGACACAACCGGCACCGGCGCCTGCGCAGCGGTAACCGTGAAGTTCCGGAATTCGAAGTATGGCTTGGTCTCCCACGCAGAGCTGGTGTCGAAGACAAGCTTGAAGGCTTTCAACTTGACACCATTGAACGCAGCCAGCTGCGAGGGACCAAAAGAAAATGTCTCATTTTCTATCGCGGTCCCACTCAATGTGGCGGAAGTAACTGTGGAGTCATCCGGTTTGATGCCGACAATTCTCACATTCGTGAATTGTCCACCGAGGCCCGGCGCTTCCCCCGCCTCCAGCCCAGCGAGCTCGAAAGTACCTGTATTCGTTCCGTCGGCGGCGACGTTGAAGTAGGTGCCAGTCGTCGTGTTGTTGAATTGCCATTGAAGATACGCAACGTTCGGTGCGTAGGCGTAAATGCTGACATTGCCGATGGCCGAGCCACCCACATCCCATCCGGTAACGATGAAGTCCTGGGAGGTCAGATTGATGTTGTTGTCGGTCCATCCGGTGGAAAACGTCTTTAACCCGTTGGACGCCGCCAGCACACCGGAGTAATCCCGCAATGCCTTGTCCGAAAAGGCCAGCGATGTCCCGATATCACCGCGCTGAACTTCCAGCAACCAATCCCCGCCCTGCCCCACGGCGCCCGTCAAGTTGGAGGAAGCCGCCACGTCCATCCCGCTCTGGTCACGGATGATGCCCAGCATTACCTCACCGTCGTCGGTAGCAGCCAGATCACACCCATAGAACAACAGGTCCGCGCCTTCGCGCACCGATGCACGCAACGCCTGCATCGTGCCCAACTCTGCATGCAGGGATTCGGCAGTGATGCGGCTGCTGCCCAGCTGCAGCACCCCCGGGCTGGCATGCGACACCACATGGATCGCGGCAAGGTCCCGATACCCACGCAGGGCCTGCACCAATTGCGGCAGTCCTGGACGGCCCGCATCGATCTCAACCACGCCGACACCGGGATTGAGTCCCGCATAAAGGGTGGCCCGGTCCTGCACCGAGCTGTCGATCACCACCAGCTCGGTGATGCCTGCATGCTGCTGGATGTCCAGCGTGTCGCTGGACTGCTCGACACCGGCGCGCGGCTTGTGGCTGGAGGCCTTGCCAAGCGGCAGGCTTGCTACAGCATCACCCTGCCCCATCCGCATATAACTTCTTGGCTGATAGCCACCGCGCATCAGGTAGCCTCCTGCAGCTGACCCAGCAGCATGCGCTGAGAACGGGAGCAACAGTGTGGACAATGCGCCGAGCAGTGCGTGCTTCATGGGGTGGCCTTGGTGATGAGCGGAGCCTGGGTTTCGGAACGCCGGGCGGCGATGATGCCGGCCGAGCTGCCCGTCTGGTCCTGCCAGAAATCCATGTCTTGGTATTTGTTGAAAAGATCCGGCGGCAGGATGTTGCGCCGGGCCTTGAACTCGACCTTGCGGCGCACGTCGTGCAGCCCTTTGACACCCAACTGCTGGTCGAAGCTTTCTTCGGCGTACTCGACATTGTCGAAGTCGTGCGCGAATTCCGCTTCACCCAGGAACTGGTACACCAACTGCATGGTGCGTGCCGGGTGGCGGGTCAGCAGCTCGTAGTCCAGCAACAGCAGCCGCTCGGAAAACTCGCCGTAATAGGCTTCCTTGAGCGCGGTCCAGGCGCCGCCAACCACGCCGCCAGCGCTTATCAGCTGCTCGCAGCGGCTATACACGGTCTGCCGCGTCGCCGGGTTGTACATGCGGCTGTAGTCGAACGGATTGCGTCGATGGATGGCCTCGAAGCTGTCCATCACCCAGGCCGGGTTGCGCACGCAGCAGATGACCTTGAAGTCCGGTACCAGCCCGGCAAGCTGGTGCATGCGCGCGGTCCACTGGCGGTTGGTGTCAAACACCAACTGCGCCGGGGTGTCGGCGTAATAGGCGTCCAGGATGGCGTTGCAGATGGCCTTGCGCTTGGCCTCGTCGAAGAAGGCCGCCGATTCGCCGCCCGCCCCCATCTGTTCCAGCGCGCCATTGATCAGCCCGGCGACCGGGCTGCTCATGGCGGCATGAAAGCGCGGGTTCTGGCGCAGGATGCCGGCCAGCAGGGTCGAGCCGGAGCGTGGCAGGCCGGCAATGAAGTGGTAACGCGGGCTCATACGCGTAGCCCGACCGCCGCTGCGCGAGCAACGGCCAGCGTCCACCACTGAACGCGCACCACCCAGCCTGGCGGCACGCCTTTCGCAACACACATACAGCCCCCTGTCATGACATCCCCACCGGCAACGCCGGCTTTTTTTTCGTTCTATTGGGTTAACCGGCAAAAGCAGCGCGCCACAATCACGCCATTTGTGATTCAAATCACACTTTTGACCTTACAGGCCCAACCACGCACCCGGCACGAACTGTGAACCGAATCCGGAGCGCCGTCTGTAGGGGCCATCCGGACACCTCAAAAAGCAAAAGCCCGGCACTGGGCCGGGCTTCGAGCAACATCGGGGGAGAGAGAACCGGGCTGCTGGGGACGATTATCCGCAGCCCGGGTTACATCTACGTGACAGATATCACTCCACGGTAACGCTCTTGGCCAGGTTGCGCGGCTTGTCCACATCGGTGCCGCGGGCCAGTGCCGTGTGGTAGGCCAGCATCTGCACCGGGATGGTGTGGACGATGGCGCTGAGCACGCCGGCATGGCGCGGCGTGCGGATCACGTGCACGCCCTCAGAGGCGTTGAAGTTGCTGTCCTGGTCGGTGAACACGAACAGCTCACCGCCGCGCGCACGCACTTCCTGCATGTTGGACTTCACCTTTTCCAGCAGGCTGTCGTTGGGGGCGATCACCACCACCGGCATTTCCGCGTCCACCAGTGCCAACGGGCCATGCTTGAGCTCGCCGGCCGGATAAGCCTCGGCGTGGATATAGGAGATTTCCTTGAGCTTGAGCGCGCCTTCCAGGGCGATCGGATAATGCAGGCCGCGGCCAAGGAACAGCGCGTTCGACTTGCCGGCGAAACGCTCGGCCCAGGCGATGATCTGCGGCTCCAGGTTCAAGGCGTGCTGTACGCTGCCCGGCAGGTGCCGCAGCTGCTCCAGGTAGCCCGCTTCCTGCTCGGCATCAACCTTGCCGTGCAGCTTGCCCAGTACCACGGTCAGCTGGAACAGCGCTGCCAGCTGGGTGGTGAAGGCCTTGGTCGAGGCCACGCCGATCTCGGCACCGGCGCGGGTGTAGCAGACCAGTTCGCTGGCACGCGGAATCGCGCTTTCCGGCACGTTGCAGATTGACAGCGTATGCGTGTGGCCAAGCGACTTCGCGTACTTCAGCGCTTCCATCGTGTCCAGGGTTTCGCCGGACTGGGAGATGGTGACGATCAGGTGCCTGGGGTTGGCATAGGCGGCGCGGTAGCGGTATTCGCTGGCGATTTCCACGCTGCACGGCAGGCCGGCGATGGCCTCGATCCAGTAACGCGCGGTCAGGCCAGCGTAGTAGCTGGTGCCGCAGGCCAGGATCTGCACGCCTTCGATGTCCTTGAACACCGCTTCGGCATTCTTGCCGAACAGCGCTGCCGGGAAACCACCCGCATCAATCGCCGCCTCGATGGTGTCGGCCAGCGCGCGCGGCTGCTCGTGGATCTCCTTCTGCATGAAGTGGCGGTACGGGCCCAGCTCCAGCGAAGCCAGCGACACGTCCGACATGCGCTGCTCGCGCTGCGCCGGGGCGTTGTTGGCGTCGAACACGCGCACGCCCTGACGGGTCAGTTCGGCGGTGTCGCCCTCTTCCAGGAACATCACCCGGCGGGTGGCCTGCAGGATGGCCGATACGTCCGAGGCGACGAAGTTCTCGCCATCGCCCAGGCCAACCAGCAGCGGGCAGCCCATGCGTGCCACCACCATGCGTCCGGGTTCGTTCTCACTGATCACTGCCAATGCGTAGGCACCGGTCAATTCCTTGACCGTGCGCTGCAGGGCGCTGAGCAGGTCATCGTGATCGGCCTTGAGGTGATGGTGGATCAGGTGGGCGATGACTTCGGTATCGGTCTGCGACTCGAATACATAGCCCAGCGCCAGCAGCTTCTCGCGCTGCTCCTCGTGATTCTCGATGATGCCGTTGTGCACCAGCGCCACGCCGTGGCTGATATGCGGATGGGCATTGGATTCGGTGACGCCACCGTGGGTGGCCCAGCGGGTATGGCCGATGCCCAGCACCGAATGGAACTGTTCGGCGATGGCCGCACCTTCCATTTCAGCGACACGGCCGGTGCGGCGCACGCGGCGGATGTGCTCGCCATCGAGCACGGCGATGCCCGAGGAATCGTAGCCGCGGTATTCCAGCCGCTTGAGTCCTTCAATCAGTACCGGAACCACATCGCGATCCGCGATCGCCCCAACAATCCCGCACATAGCCTACCCATTGGTAATTACGAGCGGACATTCTAAGTCAGCCGGATCAGACAACCAGCGGACATGCCGGGACATCGGCACCCGGACACTGTCCGGGTGAGCGTCCGCGGACACCCGGACACTCACAACGGTGAATATTTTCCAAACAAATTCAATCATTTGGAGTTGGCACGCGACCTGCTTAATGGATAACAAACCCAGCAGCGAAGCCGACGATGATCCGCGACACCTCCGCCCAGGACCAGGTAAGTACCCAGCGCCCGCAACCCGTGTGGCGGCGTTACATGTGGCCGGCGGTGATCACCGCGGTGGTGGTGGCCGGCATTGGCTACGTGGTCAGCAACTGGCTGGGCGCCAGCCGCTCCTTCGACGGTGACCGCCTGCGCATTGCCGAGGTCAAGCGCGGCGACCTGGTCCGCGACATCGCTGCCGATGGCCGCGTCATCGCCGCCAACAGCCCGGTGCTGTACGCCATCTCCGCCGGCACCGTGACCCTGAAGGTGGTCGCCGGTGACGTGGTCAAGCAGGGCCAGGAGCTGGCGGTGATCGACAGCCCGGAACTGCGCAGCAAGCTGGCCCAGGAACAGGCCACCCTGGCCGGCCTGGAGGCCGAAGCCAGCCGCGCCGCACTGGATGCCACCCTGGCCCGCGCCACCGGCGCCAAGCTGTCCGACCAGGCCGGCCTGGTGCGCACCGCTGCCGAACGCGACCTGCAACGCTACCAGCGCGGCTTCGATGGCGGCGCGGTACCGCAGGTCGACCTGGCCAAGGCCCAGGACGAACTGAAGAAAGCCCAGATCGAACTGCAGCACGCCCAGCAGGACGCCAGCCTGCAAAGCCAGGGCGCAAGCCTGGACGCGCGCAACAAGCGCTTGATGGCGGATCGCCAGGAGGCGGTGGTGGCTGAAGTGAAGCGTCAGGTGGATGCGCTGACCCTGCGCGCCCCCTTCGATGGCCAGGTCGGCCAGGTGCAGGCGACCCAGCACACCCAGGTGGCCGCCAACGCACCGATCCTGGGCGTGGTCGATCTGTCGCGCTTCGAGATCGAAATCAAGGTGCCGGAAAGCTTCGCCCGTGACCTCGCCCTCGGCATGCCGGCCCAACTGACCAGCGGCTCCGGCCAGCCGTTCCCGGGCGAGATCGCCGCGGTGTCGCCGGAAGTGGTGAACGGTGAAGTCGTCGCCCGCCTGCGCTTCTCCGACAAGCAGCCGCCGGGCCTGCGCCAGAGCCAGCGGATGAGCGCACGCATCCTGCTGGACACCCGCAACAACGTGCTCAAGGTCGAGCGTGGTCCGTTCGTCGAGCAGTCCGGTGGTCGCTACGCCTATGTGGTCAGCGGCGGCACCGCGGTGCGTCGTCCGATCCAGACCGGCGTCAGCAGCCTGGGCGAAGTCGAGATCGTCTCCGGCCTGCAGCCGGGCGAGAAGATCGTTGTCTCCGGTGCGGATCTGTTCGGTGACATCGAACGCGTGTCGATCAATTGATAGGGGCCGGGAATGGGGATTCGGGAATCGTGATGGGAAACAGCTGCAGGCGTCCGGGTTGTCGTGAACCCTGCCGTCCACGCTGTAACCCTCGAATTCCCGCCCCCATCGCCGGACCTGGCTACACCCATTCAAACGCAGTCCCAGCACACCGCTCCACCCACCACATTCCCCGTCGCTGAAAGGAATACCCATGCTCCATATGCAATCCGTCTCCAAGGTCTTCCGCACCGAGCAGGTCGAAACCCATGCGCTGCGTTCGCTGGACCTGCATGTGCGCGAAGGCGAATTCGTCGCGGTCACCGGCCCCTCGGGCTCGGGCAAGACCACCTTCCTCAACATCGCCGGGCTGCTGGAAACCTTCACCAGCGGCCAGTACCTGCTGGATGGCCAGGACGTCAGCCATCTCGGTGACGACGCCCGCTCGCGCCTGCGCAACCAGAAGATCGGCTTCATCTTCCAGGGCTTCAACCTGATCCCCGACCTCAACCTGTTCGACAACGTCGATGTGCCGCTGCGCTACCGTGGCATGCCCTCGGCCGAGCGCAAGCAGCGCATCGAGAAGGCATTGACCGACGTCGGCCTGGGCTCGCGCATGAAGCACTATCCGGCTGAACTGTCCGGCGGCCAGCAGCAGCGTGCGGCCATCGCCCGCGCCCTGGCTGGCAGCCCGCGCCTGCTGCTGGCTGACGAACCGACCGGCAACCTGGATACGCAGATGGCACGTGGCGTCATGGAGCTGCTGGAAGAGATCAACAGCCAGGGCACCACCATCGTCATGGTCACCCATGATCCGGAACTGGCCGCACGCGCCCAGCGCAACGTGCACATCGTCGATGGCCAGGCCACCGACCTGATCCGCGAGCCGGTGCTGGCACACGCCGCCCGCATCGCCGCCGTTGCCGACAACCAGGGCTGATCCCGCGCATGTCGCTGTTCGCCTACCACCTCCGCCAAGGCCTGCGCAGCCTGCGCCGCACCCCCGTGCTGACCGCACTGATGGTGCTGTCGATTGCGATGGGCATCGGCGCGTCGATGACCACGCTGACGGTGAAGCACCTGCTCTCGGGCGATCCACTGCCCGGGCGCAGTGGGCAGATCTATTACCCGCAGGTGGATGCATCGACGCGCGGCGAGCGGGCGCGGCGCGAGCCATTGGACATGCTCGACTACACCTCGGCGACCGACCTGTGGCGTGATGGTCCAGCCGATCGCAAGGCTTTGGTGGTGGACAGCCCCGTCAAGTTATCCGCTCCCGGTAGCCAAGAGCCGGCGATGATGACCACGTTGCTGTCCACCACCGCCGATTTCTTCCCGATGTTCCAGGTGCCGATGGCCTACGGCGCCGGCTGGTCGGCCGAGGATGACCAGCGCCGCGCCCGCGTGGCGGTGATTTCCTCGGAGTTGAACCAGCGCCTGTTCGACGGCAAGGACAGCACCGGCAAGATGCTGCGCATCCGCGACAGCGAAGTACGCATCATCGGCGTGCTCGCGCCGTGGCGCCCCTCGCCCCTGTTCTACACCGTGGCGGGCGGGCGCTTCGCGCAGGGCGACACCGCCGACTACTACCGGCAGGTCGAAGACGTAATGGTTCCGTTCTTCACCGGTCTGCAGATCAACGCCGGCAACTTCCGCCAGTTCACCTGCAACAAGCTGCCCGAGAAACCCGGCTACCTGGAAAACACCGATTGCGTGTGGCTGCAGCTATGGGTGCAACTGGACAGCGCCGCAAAGCTTGCTGCCTACCAACAACACCTGCAGGCCTATGTGCAGCAGCAACAGCAGCTGGGCCGCATCAGCCAGCCCGAGCTGACGCGCCTGCGCAGCCTGATGGAGTGGATGGACTACAACGGCGTGGTGCCGCGTGACGTCAAGCTGCAGGCATGGATGGCCCTGGCCTTCCTGGTCATCTGCCTGTTCAACACGATCGGTCTGCTGCTGGCCAAGTTCCTGCGCCGCACCGGCGAGATCGGTGTCCTGCGTGCACTCGGCGCGACCCGCGCGATGGTATTCCAGCAGTGCCTTATCGAGGCCGCACTGATCGGCGTTGGCGGCGCGGTGCTGGGCCTGCTGTTCACCCTGGTCGGCTTGTGGAGCATCCGCCAGCAGCCACTGGCCTACGCCGACATGGTGCAGCTGGACATGAGCATGCTTGGCCTCACCTTCGCCACCGCGGTGACCACCACCGTCCTTGCTGGACTGCTGCCGGCGCTGCGCGCCGCGCGCATCGATCCGGCCCTGCAGATCAAGGCGCTGTAAGCGATGACCCTGGATATCAAACCCATCATCAGCACGCTGTCGCGGCATCGCATCGCCGCCAGCCTGATCGTGCTCGAAATCGCACTGGCCTGCGCGGTGCTGTGCAATGCCCTGTTCCTGGCCGCGTCGCGGATGGAGCTGATCGGCATGAACAGCGGCGTCGACGAGGCGTCCATCGCGACACTGAGCCTGCTCGACTGTGACGCCTGCAAAGAGGTGGACGTGAACAGCCGCTGGTTGCAGCAGCTTCGTGGCCAGGCCGGCGTGCAGGCGGTGGGCGTCCTCAACGCCGTACCGTTTGGCCAGCGCGCCGGCACCGCCGGTGTCTCGCTGGATCCGGAAGGCAAGCACCATGGTGGCGTGCCGCATTTCTACCTGATGGACGCAGGTGCCATCGATGCCTTGCAGCTGAAGCCAGTACAGGGCCGCATGTTCAGCGATGCCGACTACCAGCCGGTGGAGAACTTCCTGCCGGCGCACGCGCAGGTCTGGATCACCCAGGCCTTTGCCAGGCATCTGTGGCCGGGCCAGGACCCGCTGGGCAAACAATTGTGGATGGGCGACTACCAGCTCACCGTGGCCGGTGTACTGGCACATTTCTCGCGGCCGGACCCAGGCCGCAGCGAGAACGGCCTGGCTGGCATGGAGTGGTCGGTGATCGTGCCGGTGACCACCGATGCGCAGGCCGGCACCTATGTGATGCGCGCCAACCCGCGCGACCTGCAGCGCATCGTCAGCGACGCCGTCGCCGCCGCGCCCAAGGTCACCCCGGAGGCGATCATCTCCGCCGACTACAGCAAGCCGCTGCAGGAACTGCGCGAGGTCTACTTCCAGCAGGATCGCAGCATGACCCGACTGCTGCTGGGCATCTGCCTGGTGATGTTGCTGGTCACCGCGCTGGGCATCATCGGCCTGGCCAGCTTCTGGGTGCAGCAGCGCACCAAGCAGATCGGCGTGCGCCGTGCCCTGGGTGCGACCCGCCGCCAGATCATCAGCTACTTCCAGACCGAGAACCTGCTGTTGACCAGCGCAGGCATCGTGCTCGGCATGCTGCTGGCCTACACCGGCAACCAGTTGTTGATGCATTACTTCGAAATTCCCCGGCTGCCGCTGTACTACCTGCCGCTGGGTGCCGTACTGCTGTGCTTGCTGGGCCAGGCCGCCGTCATCGGCCCTGCCCTGCGCGCCGCTTCCATCCCGCCCATCGTCGCCACGCGCAGCGCCTGAGCTGCCAAGGATCGTCCATGTTCAGTTACTACTTCAAACTTGCGCTGCGCAGCTTCGGCCGCAACAAGATCCTGACCGCACTGATGGTGTTGGCCATCGCGCTCGGCATCGGTGCGGCGATGACCACCTTGACGGTGTTCAAGGTGCTCTCCGGCGACCCGATCCCGCACAAGAGCGATCGCTTGTTCTATGTGCAGCTGGATCCCTACACCAAGGAAGGCTACAAAGCCGGTGAAGAACCTGAGTCGCAGTTGACCCGCTTCGACGCCGAAGAACTGCTGCGGCAGAAGAAAGCACCGCGCCAGGCGATGATGACCGGCGGTGGTGGCATCGTCGATCCGCGTATCGACGCGCTGAAGCCTTTCAGCATCAGCATGCGCTACACCTCGGCCGACTTCTTCCCGATGTTCGATACGCCGTTCGCGTTCGGCCAGGGTTGGACCGGTGACGAGGACCAGGGCCGCAGCCGCGTGGCGGTGATCAGCGATACCCTGAATGACAAGTTGTTCAAGGGCGAAAACAGCGTTGGCAAGGAAGTGCTGGTCGAAGGCAATGCCATGCGCATCGTCGGCGTCCTGAAGGAATGGAAGCCGGCACCGAAGTTCTACGACCTGTACTCGGGCAAGTTCGACTCCGAGGAAGACGTCTACCTGCCCTTCAGCACGGCACTGGATCTGAAGCTGGGCCGCAATGGCAACATGAACTGCTTCGGTCGCGAGTTGGTCAACGACGCCACCGCGCCGAATGTGCCGTGCTCGTGGATCCAATATTGGGTCGAGCTGAATTCGCCTGGTGATGCCAAGGATTTCAAGGCTTACCTGGACAACTACTCCGAGCAGCAGCGCGCCGCTGGTCGCTTCGAACGCCCGGCCAATACCCGCCTGCGCGACGTCATGGAGCTGATGGAACACCGCAATGCCGTACCGGGCGACGTGCGCCTGCAGATGTGGCTGGCCTTCGGCTTCCTGCTGGTCTGCCTGGTCAATACCGTGGGCCTGTTGTTGGCCAAGTTCCTGCGCCGCAGCGGCGAGATCGGCGTGCGTCGTGCATTGGGTGCCAGCCGCGCCGAGATCTTCAAGCAGTGCCTGATCGAGGCCGGCACGATTGGTTTGGCCGGCGGCCTGCTCGGTCTGGTATTCGCTCTGTTCGGCCTATGGGCGGTGCGCCAGCGGCCGGCCGACTACGCCTCACTTGCACATCTGGATGGCTCGATGCTGCTGGTCACCTTCGCCCTGGCGGTGCTGGCCAGCATGCTCGCCGGCATCCTGCCTGCCTGGCGCGCCATGCAGGTGGCCCCGGCACTGCAACTCAAGAGCCAGTGAAGCAGGAACGAGTGAAGAGGAGTGAGAAATGAGAGAAATCCAGATCGCACCTCCCCTTCACCACGTTTGCGGACGCCCTCATAGAGGCAGTGCGTTCGGCTGAGACAGGGAAGCATGTTTGCCGCTTCCCCTTTTCACTCCTCACTCCTCTTCACTCACTTCTCGCTTCCTTGGAGATACCTCATGGAAATCCGTCCCATCCTCTCCACGCTGTCGCGGCACAAAACAGCTGCCGCACTGATCGTGCTGGAGATCGCGCTGAGCTGCGCCATCATCTGCAATGCGCTGTTCATCGTGTCGCAGCGCATCGACGCCATGCAGCTGGCCAGCGGCATAGATGACAGCCACCTGATCGAGATCGGCCTGAGCGGTATCGGTGAACAGGTTGATGCCGATGCCCGCACAGCCGAGGACCTTGCCTCGCTGCGCGGCATCCCAGGCGTCGAAAGCGTAACCATCGTCAACCAGCTGCCGTTCCAGGGCGGCTCCTGGAACACCTCGTTGGCCATCTCCCCCGAGCCGGACGCACAATCGATCAATGGCGCGCAGTACATGGTTGGCGAAAACGCGGTCAAGACCCTGGGCCTGAAGCTGATCGCTGGTCGTGATTTCAATGCCGACGAGTACCAGAGCAGCGATGTGCTGGAGAAGGTGGAAGACCTGGGCAAGCTGAAAGCACCAGCCATTCTCACCGAAGCAATGGCAAAGCAGTTCTTCCCGGACGGCAATGCGGTTGGCAAGACCTTGTACATGGCCAACATCCCGGTCACCGTGATTGGCGTGGCACAGACCCTGCTGCGTCCGAACATGCAGGACAACAACCGCACCCACTCGCTCATCTTCCCGATCCGCATGAACTTCTCCAACGGCGGCCGCTACATCCTGCGCGTCACCGAGCAGGGACGCCGTGACGAGGTGCTGAAGCAGGCATTGGCGACGCTGGACAAGAACGATCCCAACCGCCTGGTCTGGACCAAGCAGACCGTTGAGGAGAAGCGTGCCAAGAACTTCGCCAACGACCGCGACATGATCGGCCTGTTGCTGATCGTCAGTGGCCTGCTGTTGCTGGTGACCGCGCTGGGCATCATCGGCCTGGCCAGCTTCTGGGTGCAGCAGCGCACCAAGCAGATCGGTATCCGTCGTGCACTGGGTGCCACCCGCGCGCAGATCCTGCGCTACTTCCAGACCGAGAACTTCCTGCTGGCCGGCATCGGCATCGTGGTCGGCATGTTGCTGGCCTACCTGCTCAACCAGTGGCTGATGGGTCGCTACGAGCTGCCGCGCCTGCCGCTGCTGTACCTGCCGGTGGGCGCGGTACTGCTGTGGCTGTTGGGCCAGATCGCAGTGTTCGGCCCGGCCCGCAAGGCAGCATCGATTCCACCGGCAGTGGCCACACGCAGCACCTGATACGTCAGCTCAAGGAAGGGACATGTTCGGCTATTACCTGCAATTGGCGTGGCGCGGCTTCGGCCGCAACAAGGTGTTGACCACCTTGATGGTGCTGACCATTGCTGTCGGCATCGGCGCGACCATGACCACCCTTGGCCTGTACTTCGTCTTGTCAGGGGATCCAATTCCACGCAAGAGCCAGCAGCTGTTCTACCCGCAGCTGGAACCGCGCAGCCTGGGCAAGGACGCCACGCTGGAATCGGACCCGCTGGAGCAGATGACCCGCTATGACGCCGAGGAGTTGCTGCGACAGGAGCGCGCTGACCGCCAGGCAGTGATGACGGCCGGCTCGGTGACGGTGCTGCCCACCGGCAGCGCCGCCCAGCCGTTCCGGGCAATGGCACGCTACACCTCGGCGGACTTCTTCCCGATGTTCGAGGTGCCGCTGGCGGCCGGCAACGCATGGAGTGCGGCCGAGGATGACAGCCGTGCGCTGGTGGCGGTCATCGACCGCAAACTGGCGCAGCGGCTGTATGGAAGCGAGGACGCCATCGGCAAAGAACTGCGTCTGCCACAGGGCGTGTTCCGCGTGGTCGGGCTGCTCGGCAGCTGGAAGCCCACACCGCGCTTCTACGACCTGACCAGTCAGCGCTATGGCGGTGACGAGCAGGTGCTGCTGCCGTTCTCCAGCTCGCGCGCACTGAAGCTGGACACCCAGGGCAGCATGAACTGCTGGGGCAGCAGCGATGACGGCGACGGCAACCGCGGCCTGACTGCGCCCTGTGCCTGGCTGCAGTACTGGGTGGAGCTGGACACGCCGCAGAAGGCAGGCGATTACCTGAAGTACCTGGCCGACTATTCCGATACGCAGCGCGCCAGCGGGCGCTTCGAACGTCCCACCAACGTGCGCCTGCACAACGTGATGGGCTGGCTGGACTTCAACCGCATCGTGCCCAACGACGTGCGTCTGCAGATGTGGCTGGCCTTCGGCTTCCTGCTGGTCTGCCTGATCAACACCGTCAGCCTGTTGCTGGCCAAGTTCCTGCGCCGCAGCGGCGAGATCGGTGTACGCCGATCGCTGGGCGCTTCACGCGCGGACATCTTCAAGCAATGCCTCACCGAAGCCGGTTTGATCGGGCTTGCTGGCGGCGTGCTGGGGCTTGGTTTTGCCGCGATGGGCCTGTGGCTGATCCGCCAGCAACCGGACGAGTACGCAAAGCTGGCGCAGATGGATGTCACCACCCTGTGGATGACCTTCGTGCTGGCAGTGGGCGTGAGCCTGGTCGCCGGGCTGCTGCCGGCCTGGCGGGCCATGCAGATTCCCTCCGCACTACAGCTCAAGAGCCAATGACGCGGTGGCATTGAATCCACCCCGTCAGCAACGGCAGCTTGCGCCGCCACGGAGAACCCCCTTGAACATCCGCCCGACCCTGTCGATGCTGTCCCGCCAGAAGATTGCCGCACTGCTGGTCGTGTTCGAGATCGCGATCAGCTGCGCCATCATCTGCAACGCGGTCTTCATCATCAGCAACCGCGTTGCACAGCTACAGCTGAAAAGCGGCGTGGCCGAGGACGAGCTGGTCTACCTGGCCACCAGCAGCCTGCTGCCGGACGTCAACTACGATGCGCTGCGCAAGCAGGACCTGGCCGCACTTGCCGCCGTCCCCGGCGTGAAGGCAGCCAGCAGCATCAACCAGATCCCGTATGGCAGCAATGTCTGGGGCTCGGGCATACGCCTGCAGCCGAACCAGACACGTCCGACGGTACATGCCACCAATTACATGGACGACGGCCAGTTGCTGCCGACGTTTGGCCTGCAACTGCGCGAAGGCCGCAGTTTCACGCCGGACGAGTACCTGGAGAACAGTGCCTTCACTGCGGGCGGCTCCACCAGCCCGGCGGTACCGAGCGTGCTGTTGAGCCATTCCCTGGCCAAATCCTTGTTTCCCTTTGGCAACGCGGTGGGTAGCAACATCTATGTCTGGGGCAGCAAGCCGACCCAGGTAGTTGGTATCGTCGACGATCTGATGGCACCCGGCGAAGCTGGCGAGTTCAGCAGCCGCTTCGACAGCATGGTGTTCCCGGTCCGCGTCTCCAACGGTGCCTATGCACTGCGTACCCGCCCCGAGCAGCGCGAGGCCGTGCTGAAGGCCGCCATCGCCGCGTTGAACAAGGCCGATCCCAACCGCATCATCGAGGAGCAGGGCACCGTGTCGCACATGCGTGACGCCTTCCAGCACCGTGATCGCTCGGTGATCTGGCTGTTGCTTGCGGTCTGCATCGCGCTGCTGGCGGTTACTGCCTTCGGCATCGTCGGCCTTGCCAGCTTCTGGGTGCAGCAGCGCACGCGCCAGATCGGCATCCGCCGCGCCCTCGGTGCAACCCGCAAGCACATCCTGCGCAATTTCCAGCTTGAGAACCTGCTGCTGAGCAGTGCCGGCATCTTCGTGGGGCTGATCCTGGCCTATGCACTGAACATGTTCCTGATGAGCCGGTACGAACTGCCACGCCTGCCGCTGGTGTATCTGCCGGTGGCAGCGGTGCTGTTGCTGCTGCTGGGGCAGATCGCCGTGCTTGGGCCCGCGCGTCGCGCAGCGGCCGTGCCACCGGCGGTCGCCACCCGCGCTGCCTGATCCTCTTCCACTGTTTCCCGGAGTCGCCCGATGAAAACCAAGCTGACCTGCCTGCTGCTGACGCTCTGTTCGCTGCCGATGGTCCCCGCGCACGCCGCTGATGCGGACAATGCCAGCCTGCACGACACCATCGCTGAACTCGACCACGGCATGTTCGACAGCTTCAACCGCTGCAGCGATCCGGCCCAGTTCGAGAAGCATGCCGGCTATTTCGACACGGCGGTCGAGTTCTACCACGACAACGGTGGTGTCACCTGGACCCGCGAGGCCATGCTGGCGAACACCCGCAAGCATGTCTGCGGCAACTACACCCGGCAGTTGCTGCCCGCCACGCTGGAGGTATTCCCGATCAAGGATTTCGGCGCGATCGAACAAGGCCAGCACCAATTCTGCGATCTGAAGGGCGAACACTGTGATGGCGTGGCCGACTTCGTCATCGTCTGGCGCCTGCGTGATGGTCAGTGGCAGGCGACGCGGGTGTTGAGCTACGCGCACCGCGCGGCGACTCCATGAACTACAGACCGGTGCAGGGCAGCACAGACGCCCCCACAAGGACGACGCAACGAGCGGCTCACCGCGTGGCACTCCTGGACCTCGACAGGGCACTTTCACAACTCCCGCCCAACCCGTTCGGCAACGTGTAATGTGCTGACTTCAGCGCCCGCGCTGCGTCCCTTCATCTTCTTCTGCGACAACCGATGCCACAGATCCTGATCATCGACGACAACACCGCCGTGGCCACCGCGCTGGACGTGCTGTTCTCCCTGCACGATATCGACACCCGCCATGCCACCTCGCCGGACCAGGGCCTGGCGATGCTGGCTGAACATGAATTCGATCTGGTCCTGCAGGACATGAACTTCACCGCCGACACCACCTCCGGCGAGGAAGGCCAGGATCTGTTCCGCCGTATCCGCCAGGCGCATCCGGACCTGCCGGTGATCCTGCTGACCGCCTGGACGCACCTGGACAGCGCGGTGGAACTGGTCAAGGCCGGTGCCTCCGACTACCTGGCCAAACCCTGGGACGACGGTCGCCTGCTGACCACGGTCAACAACCTGCTGGAACTGGCCGAGGCGCGCCGTGAGTTGGCCCGTCGCCGTGCCCGCGAGCAGCGCCAGCAACAGGCCCTGCACGATCGCTATGATCTGCGCGGGCTGGTATTCGCCGACCCGTCCAGCGAGCGCATCATCGCCCTCGCCTGCCAGGTCGCGCGCTCGGAACTGCCGGTGCTGATCACCGGCCCCAACGGCGCCGGCAAGGAAAAGATCGCCGAAATCATCCAGGCCAATTCCGCGCACAAGAAGGGCCCATTCGTCGCACTGAACTGCGGCGCCATTCCCTCCGAGCTGATCGAAGCCGAACTGTTCGGTACCGAAGCCGGCGCCTATACCGGTGCCAACAAGGCCCGCGAAGGCAAGTTCGAGGCGGCCGATGGCGGCACCTTGTTCCTGGACGAAATCGGCAACCTGTCGCTGACCGGGCAGATGAAACTGCTGCGCGTGCTGGAGACCGGACGCTTCGAGCGGCTGGGCTCCAACCGCGAGCGGCAGGTGAAGGTACGCGTGGTCAGCGCCACCAATGCCGACCTGCCGGCGATGATCCGTGCGGGCAGCTTCCGCGAAGATCTCTACTACCGGCTCAATACGGTCGAGCTGAGCCTGCCGCCGCTGGCTGAGCGCCGCGAGGACATCCTGCCACTGGCGCAGTACTTCCTCGCCGACGGCAAGCCGCTGTCGGCACCGGCATTGCAGGCGCTGCAGCGCCACAACTGGCCGGGCAACGTGCGCGAGCTGCGCAATGTGATCCAGCGCGCCGCCCTGCTCGCGCAGGGCCCGCGTATCGAAGTCGCCGACCTCAACCTGCCGCGTGCGCCCGCAAGGCCCACTGCAGCCGCTGACGAGCCTGACCGCGAGCACATCGTCAGCGCATTGGAACGTGCCGGCGGCGTCATCGCCCAGGCCGCCGCCGAGCTCGGCCTGAGCCGACAGGCGCTGTACCGGCGCATGGATCGCCACGGCATTCCGCGCGAGTGAGCACACACCCGTGATAACCCGCTCCTTCACCTTCACCCTGTTCCTGCGCCTGCTGCCAGTGCTGGCGCTCGCAGCGGCCTTGCCGTGGTTCCTGGCGTACTGGATGGACCGCGGCTGGGTGGTGGTATGCGTTTCCACCGTGTTCCTGCTCGCTGCGATGTGGTGGGCGTTGAGACGCGCCACCGCGCCGATCCGCTCGCTGCTGCGGGCGCTGGCCGGTACCACCAGCAGTTATCGCGACGGCGAGTTCAACTTCGGCGTGCATTGGCGCGGCCATGACGAATTCGCACAGCTGGTGCAGGCCCATGCCGAGCTGGGTGATGTGCTGCGCGAGCAGCGGCAATCGCTGGTTCAGCGCGAGCTGCTGCTCGACACCATGGTGCAGAACACGCCGGTGGCGATGCTGCTGCTCACCGATGGTGGCGATGGCGTACAGCGTGTGACCTTCTCCAACACTGCGGCACGCAAGCTGCTGCACGGTGGCTGGAAGCTTGAAGGCCAGCGCATGCACGAGTTGCTGGAGAACATGCCGATCGAGCTGCGCAATGCCATCGCCCGTGGCGGTGACAGCCTGTTCGCCGTGCGCGATCCAGACGCAGCCGAGGACGATGACGACGACGAGCAGATCTACCACCTGTCGCGTCGCGCCTTCCATTTGAACGGGCGGCCCCACGAGCTGCTGCTGCTGCGCCTGCTCACCGCCGAGCTGCGCCGCCAGGAAGTGCAGACCTGGAAAAAAGTGATTCGGGTGATCAGCCACGAGCTCAACAACTCACTGGCACCGATTGCCTCGCTGGCGCATTCCGGTGCCGAGCTGGTACGGCGCGGCCGCCATGATCGCCTTGAAGATATCTTCGGCACGGTGGAAGAACGCGCGCGTCACCTGGAAGGTTTCATCCGCGGCTACGCACGCTTCGCCAAGCTGCCGCAGCCGCAGCTGCAGACCGTTGCCTGGAGCCAGTTCCTGCATGGCCTGCAGCAGCAGATCAGCTTCCGCATGGCGCCGATGGTCGACGAACAATACAGCCGGCTGGATCAATCACAGTTCTCACAAGCACTGCTGAACCTGCTGAAGAATGCGCACGAAGCGGGCGCCGACAATGGTGCGCCGGACGATTCGGTGGAGGTGCGCATCGCGCGACTGCCCAACTGGCTGCGCATCGAGGTATTGGATCGCGGCACCGGCATGAACGAGGCGGTGCTGCAGAACGCATTGATGCCGTTCTATTCAACCAAGCGCAACGGCACCGGATTGGGTTTGGCATTGACCCGCGAGATCATCGAAGCCCACGGCGGCCGCATCTCCCTGCAGAACCGCAAGGATGGCGGCCTGTGCGTGGCGATCCTGCTGCCACATGACTAAGCGAGTATGGTTGGGTTTGCGCTTGTGGGAGCGGCGTAAGCCGCGAAGCTGATACCGCATCAGCGACCACACTAGCGGTTGATCTGAAAATATCCTGGCTTCGCGGCTTACGCCGCTCCTACAAATTGGCGGGGTCATGGAGAATGTTCTGCCGAGCATGGCTCGGCACTACGCCCCCTCCCTTTGGCTGCAGGGGAGGGGTTGGCTTTACCGCTTCTGATCTTGCATCGGCTTCGCGGCTTACGCCGCTCCCACAAAAACGCTTGGCACTCACTCCAACGTTCGCCGCATTGCCAGACGCAGCTCCATTGGAAAACCTGCCGCCGCCTCCGCCGCCATCACCTCGCGCATGCCCGTGCTCCATGCGTGCGCTGGCCATTCACTGAAACCCTCGCTGGCATAGAAGGGCGCATTCCAGGCCACGTCGCTCAAGGTGGTGAGCACCGCCCGGCGATGTCCGGACGCCCTCGCCTGCTGCAACGCGTGCCGCAGCAAGGCACGGCCGAGGCCCTTGCGGCCATGCGCCGGTGCCACGTCCATCTGCTGGATATGGAAATCCTCGCCCAGCACACCTGCCATCAGGTAGCCGGCCAGCGCGTCCTCACTGACAACTACCCACAGCATTCCGTGCTGCCAGGCCTGTTCAAACAACGCCGGCTCAGTCGGGCTTGCAGCAAACACTGCCGCTGCGCGATGCCCGCGCAGGCGTTCACCCGCCTGCGCTTCGATCAGCGGCAGCAGCGCGAGTTCATCGCGCCGCGCCAACCTCGGCTCAGGATTTCTTGACAGGGCGCACCCAGCCTTCGATCGTCTGCTGGCGGGTGCGTGCCACCGTCAGCTTGCCTTCCGGCGCATTGCGGGTGATCACCGAACCGGCACCAATGGTGGCGCCATCGGCAATGGTCAGCGGCGCCACCAGCGAGCTGTTGGAGCCGATGAATACCTTGTCGCCTATCGTGGTCTGGAACTTGTTCACGCCATCGTAGTTGCAGGTGATGGTGCCGGCACCGATATTGGTGCCGCTGCCGATCACAGCATCACCGAGGTAGGTGAGGTGGTTGGCCTTGCTGCCCTTGCCCAGCGTCACCTTCTTGGTTTCCACGAAGTTGCCCACGTGCACGCCATCGGCCAGCACCGTGCCCGGGCGCAGCCGCGCGAACGGACCGATCTGTGCGGCACCTTCGCTGACAACGCCTTCCAGATCACAGTGCGGACGCACTTCGGTGCCCGCGCCAAGCTTGACGTCCTTGAGCCGCACGAAGGCACCGATGCTGACACCATCGCCCAACTCGACCTCGCCTTCCAGGATGACGTTGGCATCGATCTGTACATCGCGACCAACCTTCACCGTACCGCGTTGATCAAAGCGCGAAGGGTCCAGCAGACGCGCGCCCTGCTCGCACAGTGCCTTGGCCGCGCGCAGCTGCCAGGCGCGCTCCAGCTGCGACAGCTGCCACGGATCATTCGCGCCTTCGGCTTCCTGCGCGTCGGCAACCAGCACCAGCTCGGCCGGCGCGTACTCGCTGGCGGCGGAGGCAAACACATCGGTCAGGTAGTACTCGCCCTGCGCGTTGCTATTGGACAGGCCGGACAGCCAGCGGCGCAGCGCGGTGGATTCGGCGGTGATGATGCCGGTGTTCACGGTGCGGATCCGCTTCTGCTCGTCGTTGGCATCCTTCTGCTCGACGATGGCCGCGACCTTGCCCTCGGCATCGCGGACGATACGGCCATACCCCGAGGGGTCGTCCAGCTCGGCCACCAGCACCGCCAGGCGGGGGCCGTTCTCCAACAAGGCAGCCAGGGTCTGCGCGCGCATCAACGGCACATCGCCGTACAGCACCAGCACCTGCGCCGTGTCCGGCACCTGTGGCATCGCCTGCAGGACTGCATGGCCGGTACCCAGCTGCTGGCTCTGTTCGGCCCACAGCAGGTCCTGCTGGTCGTCGAAGGCGGCACGCACGGCTTCACCGCCGTGGCCGTAGACCACGTGGATGCCGGCCGGCTGCAGTTCGCGTGCGGTGGCAATCACGTGCGCCAGCATCGGTTGCCCGGCGATGGGTTGCAGCACCTTGGGCAACAGCGATTTCATGCGCTTGCCGGCGCCGGCGGCGAGGATGATGACGTGCAGCGGCTGGGTCATGCGTGGAACTTCCTTCGAGAGTCTCGGGATTCTAAGCGCATGGGGTTAGCATTGCAGGCCGTCCATCAAGCCTGCGCAACCATGAGCCTGCTCCGCCAAGGCAGCCAGTACATCGCCATTGGCCTGCTGCAGCTTGCGCTGGATTGGGCCGTATTCGTCGCCGCCACCGCCTTGGGAGTGCCGGTGGCGCCGGGCAACCTGTTGGGGCGGGTCAGTGGCGCGCTGCTCGGCTTCTGGCTCAACGGACGCTACACCTTCGCCGCACAGGGCGAGCAACGTCACGGCTGGAAACGCTTCGCGCGCTTTCTGGTCTTGTGGTTGCTGCTGACCGCCATCAGCACCGGGCTGATCGATTGGGTGGCACAGTCGTTGGGCCTGCAATACGCCTGGTTGGCCAAGCCGGTGGTCGAGGTCAGCCTGGCTGGCCTGAGCTTCGTTCTGTTGCGGCATGTGGTGTACCGCTGACTCGACCAACAGTGCGGTAGTGCCGAGCCATGCTCGGCAGGGGGCATCCCCAGCCAGAAGCACCCCTCCCCAGCCCTCCCCTTCGCTGCGCGAAAGGGAGGGGGTAGTGCCGAGCCATGCTCGGCAGGGGGCATTCCCAGCCAAGAGCACCCCTCCCCAACCCTCCCCTTCGCTGCGCGAAAGGGAGGGAGCGTAGTGCCGAGCCATGCTCGGCAGGGGCATTCCCAGCCAGAAGCACCCCTCCCCAGCCCTCCCCTTCGCTGCGCGAAAGGGAGGGGGTAGTGCCGAGCCATGCTCGGCAGGGGGCATTCCCA